>CAZMFZ010000147.1:0-7299 GCA_964565665.1 uncultured Bifidobacteriaceae bacterium
GGATTATTAATCAAACTGTAAACTTTTTTCAGGACGAGACACTACATTTATTGCACATCCGTAGTGTCCTGCGGAACACTACGGATAGTGGGGATAGTGGGGAAATAAAGTAAATTAGGAAATAATCCTCCTTAGAAAATCTCTCGCTCCATGATGAATTGCCAAAATGTCAATTCGCTCTTCATCAACAATTTTATAAATAATGCGATAATTCCCTTCTATTAACTCTCGAATGTTCTGTTTATTCAATTCCGTCACAACTTTGCCAGCGTATGGACTTTGTTTCAAAATTTTGGTTTTATCTCGAATGTTAACCACTTGAATCTTTGCATATCGAATTGAATCGTAAGAGATATAGTCAAAAATATGTCTCAAGTCCTCAAGAGCGATTTTCGTCCAGTTTATTCGAACCATCCCTCTACTTCAGTATTTAAGTCTATTTCAGAAATTACCTCCCCATTTTCTGACTGAAGGTTGCTTCTATCCAATTTATCCAGAAATAGTATCTTTTCAATCAATTCATCAGCGGTAAACCTGTCAGGAAACTGATTGATTGTGTCATTTATCAATACTTTCGTCAACATTTTTTATTTAAAGTTAAATAAAATGTATTAATTAAGATGAATCTACTAGAAGTTTTTACAAATTTTATTCTCGTGGTATCGGGAAGCTTCGCTCGCAAACTTCAAACTACCGTTTTCGTTTGTCTCCCGATACTTATCAGTTACACAAAAACCAAATAGTGCGTTACCTTTATTAAATTTCATGTGGTGTCGGGAAGCTTCGCTCGCAAACTTTAAACTACCGTTTTCGTTTGTCTCCCGACACTTTCTCAAAGCTACACAAATTCCATATAATGTGTTACTTGCACTTCATTTTGAATACCTAGTTCATAATAAGAAGCACTGCTATATTGATAAATGGCTATTTTTTTTATTGGCTTATTGACAATAATTTTCATTTTGGCACTTTTCTTTCCACTGGTAACCTCTGCTATAAATATGCCTTTTGAAGCAAATAAAATAAGTTTGAGTAACTTTAACTGCCGTGCCTTTGTACTTTTCTAATATTTGCAGTTCAACCTTCTTCGCTATTGCTTCGCAGTGCCTTCGCAGTTCCCTATACCTTGGCACATTATTCATATTTGTACTTTTCCAATAAAAAAGCCATCCCCCGATATTGGAGATGGCCTGTAATAATGAATCAAAAGTTTGTTTTTGAAAGCTTGTTGTTGCTAGAGTGTCAGCGTTTCAGAATCTTCATTGCCTGGCTTATCATGGGCTTTTACCACTATTTTATCGCCAGCCAACGATGCATTGGCTGCTGTAGCAGTATATACCCATAAATTAATGTTAGCTTGCTGCACAGCATTGCCATTTTCTACCAGGCTGCCATCGCCATTGATTATGCTTACAGTTACATCTACCACTTTAAAGTCATCCACCACGGTTATTTCAATGGTATCGCCAATATTTCCAGTGTAGTTGCTGAGGTCGACACTTTTAATGTCTGGAGCATTTAGAAAATCTGCCAGTGCCACATTGTAAGCATGCACAAACGGGTCTCCGTCTAGTTTTGCAGCTTGCTCATACTCGCTTTTCGATTGCGGATTGCCCAATTCGCCTTTTGCATAAAACACTGCCTCCTGAAATTTCGTCCGCTGTGCTTGTTGCTTTACGGTTACCACTTCACTTTGGGTAGGCATTGTGCTTACTATGGTTTCATTGCCTACCTGTTTAAATACCAATGTACCACCGAGTGTGCCACTCATGCCTTGGGTAATGATGTTGTTTTTTACGCGTGCCATTTTTTTAAAATATTAAGATTTTGTATAATAGTAAAAACTTTCGTAGCAGTATTTTCACTACAACGGCTTCACAACACTTTTAGTATATTGTCTGGCTATTAATAACTTCGCTAATTTGTTTATTTGAAAGTTAGCTACTTACTTTTCTGATTTTGCAGGTCGCTATCCTGAGTTTACAACCCAGGATACCCTGAAATTGCAAGGAACATCTTTAGTTGCCTTTAGATTTACACCATAGTATTATTCTAATACTATCATTATTATAAAGATTTTCTTTTTTGCTTCTTTTTTCTTTTAGAACTTTCCACAATTGTGGAAAAGTAAGCAACGGTAAAGGCGCATTTACCTGCTGGCTAGGCTAACGACCTATCTTGCGATTTAATCCTTTACCGTTTGTTTTAAACTTTGGCATCAAATAGAAATTAGAGTTCCAAGGCTCATTAATAAGGTATTGATGGTGTTTAAAACGTGCTCACTTTTTGTTAAACAATTAACAGGTTAAAGATATGGAATTTACTTATTTCATCGGTTGCGATGTATCAAAAAATGAATTAGACTTTGCTGTAATGCGGGGTAAAGAGTTCTTGTTTCACAAAGAGATAGCAAATGAGCCCAATGCTATTAAAACCTTTGTTAATGAGCTTAAAAAGCTGCCTGAATTTGATTTGGTTGAAGCGGTATTTTGCATGGAACATACGGGCATTTACAATAATCATCTGCTAGTTTATCTGCATAAGAAGAAAGCCAATATTTGTTTGGAAGCTGCCACACAAATCAAAAACTCACTGGGCAATATAAGAGGCAAGAATGATAAGGTAGATGCTATACGTATAGCTGAATATGCTTACAAAAACCGTGAGGAATTGCGTTTATGGCAACCAAAGCGAGAAGTGATTCAAAAGCTAGCTTATTTGGCTGCTACTCGCACCAGACTAATAGATGCTCAAAAGCAACTCAAAACACCATTGAAAGAAAGCAATGGCTTTATGAGCAAATCTATAGCCAATCAAGCAGAGAGAATCTGTCAAAGAACCTTAAACAGTATCGAAGCTGACCTCAAAAAAGTAAATGATGCCATAGATGAACTCATTGAATCGGATGAAGAATTGAAGCGATTATACGGCATAATCACTTCGGTAAATGGGGTAGGTACGGTAACAGCAACTCAAATACTCATTACCACAAATGAGTTCAAGGACATCAAAGACCCAAAGAAATTTGCCTGCTATGCAGGGGTAGCTCCATTTACCAAAGAATCAGGTTTGTTTAAAGGCAAAGCCCGAGTCTCGCACATGGCAAATAAGAAAGTAAAAACCTTATTACACATGTCGGCATTGGTGGCAATCGCCTACAATCCAGATATGAAAAAGTATTATGAACGTAAAGTAAATGAAGAAAAGAAGAACAAAATGCTGGTAATCAATGCGGTGCGAAACAAGCTTATCCTTCATATTTTCGCTTGTGTAAACCAAAACAGAAAATATGAAAAAAATTATACAAGATTAGTTGCTTGAACCATAGAAATCAAACTAAAGACAGCTATTAAAATTGCTTCGCAAACTCCGTAGAACAGTGGGAGGGAACAGAAATTTACTTTTTGTCTTCATAATATTCAACTTCTGAAGAAATCGCTCTAAAATGACCATCTGAGTCTAATTTGTATTTAGAAGAAAATTTAAAATCAGCTGCTCCAGATATTTCTACAATGTTTTTATCATTTACTTTTGCTCGCACATTAAAAGGGATTTTTTGATAAGCTACATTACTTCTAAAAGGGCCAGATTCAGTTTCGAGAATCTTCACACTAGAGAGCAATTCCTGCTGACTATTATAGTTCAATAAGTGAAAAAGAGTCATATCAAGATACTGTTCTTTGAAAACCAAAGTAATATAGCTTGGCAACAACTGCATTTTGCCATAAAATGTATATTTATTAAAGTAAGGCTTAGTTTCATATTTTCCATTAGGTAGTTCAATATCATAGGAACCGCTTCCTTCATCTACTTCGCCACATCCACTTGCCCACTCTTTTTTAGTCCCAACCCATACAAATGCCTCTTTCCCTCTTTTTCTAAATTGTTCGTTAAATACTTTATAGTTTATTTCTATACCTCTAGCACTGTAAACGATGGAATCGAATTTAATAGGTGCTTTATACAAAGGCAGCTTATCTACTACTTCTTTCCAGCTCGATTGCCCGAACAATAGGTATGTGCTTACAAGGAAAGAGACTATACCTAAAAATAAAACTTTTTTTTTCATCGTTATATTATTTAATTATTCATTGTAAAACCATTCTACTACACTTACATCTATTTTTTCTATACTTTCCCAGTCCCACACTATATCCTTTCCTGCAATATCAGTGCCATTATTTGAAGTAGTCCAAGCATCACTATTGCCGTTTTCTACGCGCTTTACCAAGTCAAATTTACCAAAAGGGTCATCTACTTCTATTCCAGCATCTGTTATGCCTTGCACCCTTACAATGTGTCCACCTGCACCCAGGGAAACTCCATATCCCTTACGCAATTTTGGTAGAATCAAATCTATAAAATATTCTCTTTTTGATTTGGAAGGAGGATCTCTAAAATCATATTTAAAACCTAATTTTTGAGCAATTTTGCCCCTTTCTCCAGCAATGGTTCTGTCTTTATACCCATTTGCAATTCTCACCTCTTCCAAATAATCTTCCAATTGTTTTTTGCTTGGGTTAATGTATCCTAGCATTTCCAGTGCCATAGCCTGACTTGTAAGGTTACACATATAATCTCCAATTGGTGTCACCCCTACAACCCAGTCTTGTCTATCGACTGGGGCTTTATTTTTATCTTCTTGGGTAGCAGTAGAAATGTTATCCCTTTGGTTGTGATAAAGTACTTTCTTTTGTAAAAGAATAAACATATCACCTTTTTGATTTTCATCAGTTATTTTATTTATCTCATCTCTGGCTGATTTTATTTCAGCTGCAGTCCATTCGTCTGGCACATTAAGTCTTTCAACAAGTTCTATTTTTTTACACTCCTTCAATTCTTTCACCAACAAATCTGCATAGGTTTGCAATGTTTGGTCGGGCATAGTGATAAAGCTTACTTTCTTTTCCTTTATCAAGGTGTTTATGCCGTTATTTGTCGCTTGTGTGCATTGGGCTTCTAGGTCTGCTTTACCTAAGTATTCTACCCATATTGTTTCACGTGCTTTGGTTTGGTCTTGCTTACGTCTGTCAATTTTTATCACCCACAATATACCTGTTGTTTTATTTAAGGCTATAAAATTGGCATCTTCTGTTATCGTTTTTTTCAAAGCTGCCATCTTTTTATTAAGAGTAGCATTGTCTATTCCGTGTTCTACAAACAAATATGAAAAATATACAATAGCTGTTTTATTATTGTCGCTCAATACTTTTAGTTTATTATTCACACTTGTTATTGTGCTGCCACTAGGTTTTTTTGTCCAATATGGGGCTACACCCCAGTCTTTGCCATTTTTGTCTTTTCTGTAGAATACAAATTGTGAAGGGTTTTCAGCCACAGCTTTTGCCAACATTTCCACTTCTTCATTTATTTGCCCCTTTAAAGCATCTGAAGCGATAACATCTATAAAAATAAAAAATAAAAATATTGCTTTTAAAATTTGCTTCATTTAATACAATTTGGTTTCAATAATTGATTTTATTTTGCTTTCAAGTGCGTATGTGTCACCAGCCAACATGTTTTTTATTAGATTTTGTATTTCTTGGTCTTTTTGTAAGTCAGCAATTATCAAGTTAAATACATTAGGATTATTTAAAATGTCCATTATTTTCGAAAGTCTCGCTTGAAGTTGAATTGTTTGGGTAAGTGCTGCTGAGAAGGCTTCTTGATGAATTACCAATTCAGAGAGTGAAGGGTCTGCCTTTATTTCACTAATTTCTATTTCTGACTGCTCCTCTTCATACATACCTTCTATTAGAGTAGATTCTTCATTTGCTTGCGTATTTGTATCTGGGTTGGATATGGCTATTTCCCCAAATAACTCATTACTTTTCCTTTGAATTGCTACCCAACTGGTGTCGCGTTCAGCTCTTTTTTGTCTATGTCTAAGTTGAGTCGTATCCTTTTTCGCCCTCAAAATCTTTTGCAGCAGCTCTTTCAACTTATCTGCCCCTGCGAGCGTACTGGCAACGTTGTTCTGATTGCAATTAAAATCTGGATTTGTAGCGGGATTGGTGCTGAAATAATCGGACAGCGTAGGCTCACTTATCAGCGTTTGGCAGTTGGCATATAGCTTGTATTCGTATTTTTTGCCCGATTCCAGTTTGTAAATGGTTGCCTTTTGTGTATTGTAATTCATTGAATACCAATCCGAAATAGGATAGGGCGAGGTAGTGCTTACTTCTCTCAAATCCATGCGAAATGCGGTGTTTTTAGCAGAAGGCAACCAAGAAATATCAGCAGAATTTTGAGAAATATTATTTACTACAATATCAGTGGGTGCATTGCAAGGATCGCCAAAGGTAATCATCAATACTTCGGAGAAGCCTTGGTTTTTAAATAAATCGTAGCCCGATTGGTCTATAGCTTTCAGCCTTATAGCATAGGAGCGACCAGGTGTCATGGCAGGATCGGAAGGCGACATTACAAATTGGGTTTCAGTGGTAGTAAATTGATGAAATGGGGCTTGAGAATTGATGGCATCGTTGGCATTTCTACCTTCGGGAAATATTTCTACCATTGTAACCTCATACAAAACACTGAAAGCAGCATTTGGCGAGCCTGTATGCCTAGGAGTCCAATTAAACAATATATTTTGTGGATTGGTAGCTCTTACAATTTGACTTTGTGTGGGTAGGTTCCATATGGGCGGATCATTGAGAATAACCCAAGAGGTGGCACAAGCTTGGTTGGAAACCACTGCATTTCTATTGATTTCAATTACTTCAATGCAAAATCTGTAGATGCCTTCTGGTAGCTTGCTATTGGCATAAAACTGATCGCGACCTGGGCCTTGGTAGTTGAGATTTTGGGTAGATAAATAACCCAATAATTCCTGCCCATCAATAAACTCGCTACTACCACCATTGAGCAATATAGGGGTGGGCATATACTCAGGTTTTGAATGGATGCTAATGCCATTGCCCTCAATGGTAATTCGTAGCCTAACTCTTAAATTTTCTATTTCCAAATCGGCCACAAATAATGAAAGGTTCATCTTTAAGGCTGATTCGGTGTAATCGTTTAAATATATCGAATATGGCGGATTGATACTTAATGAAGCCGATACAGGGAGATTAGCTGCTTCTACTACCCTATTAGATAAGAAAAACCAAAGTAATAGAAATGATAACTGCTTTACTTTTAGTAAAATACGTGAAAAAATATTCAAATCATATACCCTGCTCATTTTATTATTAATGTAAAGTATTGATAGAAATGTTAGTTTCAGAATTTGGTGTAGTACTTCCTGGCAAATAATAACTTGCTTTTATTTCATAATTATCTCTGAACAGACCT
>CAZMFZ010000148.1:0-7250 GCA_964565665.1 uncultured Bifidobacteriaceae bacterium
TTCGAAATATAAATACTAAAAAGAGCAACAGGCTTATTATTGTGAACCGATGGGGAGATATAATGTACAAAAAAGTTGATTATGAAAACGATTGGGACGGCAAAGACAAGAATGGCAACACCTTGCCCAGAGCCACCTATTTCTTTTTGTTTACCAACGGCCCCGATACTATTCAAGGGTTTGTGGAAGTGCTGAATGATTAGGATGAATAAAGTACAACAAAAACCTAGAAGTTTGCATCAAACACTTTTATCATTTACCCAAGCCAGAAAATCAAAAGGGTTAAGGATTGGTATGCCTTGGAAAGGATGTAATTCTAAAAGATGGATGTCTCCACTTACAATGCAATTTACTTCTGATGTTAAAGCTAGGTTCAAAAATTTAATGTCTTTTACATCTCTACAAAATATTTCAAAAGTATTTACCTCTAAATTAAGATGGCTATTAGAGATAATTAGACCCACACTTTCCATTCTTGATTCTAATGGAAGATATTTATCAAATTTGTTTCTTGCAGCAACTTTCAGTAATTCTTCTCTGGTTTCCAAGCTAAAATAATACGCCCGTTTTTAATAGCGTGTTCTAATGCTTTGGAAGGTATTGAGTCGGGCTTAAGAACCGCACTCAACAAAACATTCGTGTCAAATACAAATTTCACCCCTTATTTCTCTGCGATAAAGCTTTCAAATACTGAAGCGTGTAATCCAGAAATTCTAGTAATTAGACTTGGATTTGTTCCGTTTTCGGCTAATTCAATAGCTAATTCCAGTTGGTCAGTTCCAGTAGGGTATGGAGTTCCACCCAAAATAGCATTAAGGGCGTTATTAGCCAAAATATTTTGGCAAACAGGTGGAAGTGTATTCCACAGATCAGATTTAGAATCTTCGAGATTAAGTGTAATTAATTTCACAACAATATAGCAAAGCTTTACAATGAACTCGTCCCCAAATAATTTTGAAAGGAAATTTAATAAAAATAAATATATAAATGTAAAAAGCCTATGAAATCCATACTGATACTCCGATGAAAATGACCAAACCTACGAGAGAGCAAAATTAACCAACACAGTGCCAAAGTTTGGGTTTGGTGTTTAGCTATTTTCAAAAACTTCTTTGCCTCATTATCAGTCCCAGATATTGCAGTAATCGGCAATATTAATTACCAAAGTATTACGGAGGGTAGTTTTTTTTAAAGAAAGCGCAATATAACAGCCATGGCGGGCTATGATTTCAAGTTGTCAGACAAATATGTACTCACCCCTAACCTACTTTTTCTTTACCACCCTATAAGTGGGTTTAAGACAGAGGCGAATCTTCAAATTAAATTGCTTGATTATTTTTGGATCGGAGGCACCTATTCTACTTCAGGCAATCATAATTTGATGGCAGGTACCCAACTTAGCTCCCGCATGTGCTTTGGCTATGCTTTTGGATTTGCCAATAGAAGTTATTCATCTGCATTTTCTACACACGAGGTAAATCATCATCTTTATTTAGATCAGCTTTTTCAACCTAAGCAAAACTAAAATAAAAGTTTTCAATATGAGAAATATTTACAAAACCTTAGCTAAAGCTATGAGGCTTAGCTTAAAACTGCTTTTCTTCTTCATCTTCTTTTTAATGCAATTCAGAGCAACAGCTAACCCAGCAAAAATAAGTGAGAGCGAAAAGCATTGGGAAATGGCGCATTATTTTTATTCTATAGGTTCGTATGCAGAAGCTGAAACGGAAACCCGCAAAATATTGGCTCACGTAAAGCATCGCAAAGCCATTGATAGAAATTATATCAATGGCTTGCTTTTAGAAGCCAAATGTGTTCAGAAACAATTTCGATTTTAGGATGCAAGAAAAATTGTATCTAAAGCAGATGGATACGTAAAAATCTTAACTTGAAGTGCACTAAAATTGGAGGGAAATTTGCTGCTGTCCGATTATTTTCTAGAAGAAGATAACGTGCTTTCCGCCTCTCAACATTTTGATGCTTATATTCCAGATTCTCTGATTGTGAGCCAAATTGAAAATCGAATTCAAGCAGATGCTATTTTAATGAAGGGGAGCATATTGGCACATCAAAGCCATGCAAAGCGTGCCATCCCTTTGCTTAATCAAGCTGTAGGTTATTTTTCTACGCATATATCAGGACTGCCCGACAATCGGAAATACTTTTTCAAGCCTTCGCTAAATGAGCTTATAATCAAAGAGAAATATGTGCAAGCAAACTATATGTTAGCCTTTGGCCAATTCAAAGCAGGCAATTTGAAAGAGGCAGAATTGGCCCTTAATTCGCTTATTGCTTGGGCAAATAATAGCACAAATAAATTTCAAAACATGACGAGCAAGATGTGGCTGCTCTTAGGTGAGGTATACGAACACCTGAACTTGACCGATAAAGCAATAAATGCTTTCACGAAAGCCTACACAGAAAATCCACATACTGATAGTGAATCTGAAAAACAGCAACTGTTGTTAAACCTGATTATCAAGTGCAATGAGAATGGCAGAAAATTAGATGCTCGAAATTATATCAGGAGGTTGGAGATGAAAGCCGCCATGCATTTACATGCTAAAAACCCAGCTCAGCTGGCTTATGAACTAAGTTTGAGCCACTCACAATTTTTGGAGCAGTCTTATTCTACTTCCAATTTACATTTAGGGAAGATAGAAAAGCAGTTTAATTACGTGCCAGAAACGCATCCTTACATCAATTTTCTCTATAAGTTGAAATCCGACCTTTATTATTATCAGGGAAATTATAGTGCCTTAATGTCTAGTTTAGAGAAGCAAGCCAAAGCACGAACTAAAACCTTAAATGACGATTGTCCGGAATACCACCGTTACAAAATGGAAGTTGCACTTGCAGAAATCAGTTTTGGCAAAGATCTTCTAAAAGCGAAACGCATTTATGCCTTCAGTTATTTTCAATTTTTAGAAAAGGAACTTGCTTTTTCATCTGCGGAAAATATAAAGTATTTGGCCGTGCTTTCAGATTTATATGTCAGACTTTCGCAATTCGATTCTGCTACTATTTTTCAGCAAAAAGCATTAGAAGCCAACTTACAACTGAATGGAGAAAACTCCTCAATTATTTGGCTAACAGGCTATGATTCAAGTATTTTGACAAAAGATAAATTGTACAAAAATGCGTTAGAACTCTATAAAATCTAGAACGAATTGCTGAAATATTTTTAGTAACTCCCGACATTTTACGATTTTTGTAGTTTCAAAACAAAAAAAATACTCTTGAGACCATTTTTTATGGCTGCCAAATGTTTACCTAACGTAATGGGAACTTCGATTTGCTACTTTACTAAATAATAAAGCTGATAAAGTCCGAATGATAATATGGCACAGAGAGGCAGCGTAAAGAACCAAGCCAATATGAGTGTAGCCAAGAAATTCCATTTTACACTTGTAAACCCTGATTTGGCCGCCATTGACCCAGTGAGGCCTCCCGTAAGTGCGTGCGATGTACTGGCTGGGACACTGAATAGTGAGGCAATGCCAATGCTTAAAGCTGCTGACATGTCGGAAACAGCTAGTTGACTGTAGTCGGGTGAATTAGCACCTATTTTATTTTTCCAAGTTTTCAATATACGTTTGTAGCTGTATAATGCACCCATAGTCAGCACTACTGCAATAAGTAAGATCAAGTAGAAAGGGATGAAATTTACATAATTTTTCAGGTTATTCAAGGCCTTCTTGAGCCGCTTTTTTAAGCGCATTCTATCTTCCCTCTTAAAATCAAACGAGCCTTCTTTCATCATTTTTTTGGTATTTTTTACTAGATTTTGTATTTCACTTTTCAGAACAAGGGCATCGTAATCACCCAAGGAGCTACTTTTTAAGAGCAATTTTATATTTGTCAGACTTTCATCCATTTTCTCTAAAGTCTCTACTTTGTATTTAGCGGTTTCTTCTCTGTCTATTTTACTTATTACTTCCTGTACTATATTGATTTGCAGGGCTATATACTCTTTTTTGATATTGTTATCTACCGCATATTGCGCTGGGAAAATAGCGATCAAGGCAAGAATAATAATCCCTAATCCTTTCTGTCCGTTGTTTGATCCATTGGAGAAACTGAGTGCAGCATTGGAAATCAAGATTAACGACCTTGGAAACAATGGGGGCGGGTTTGTTTTTTTAGGTGTTTTGAAAAAGCCCTTAGATTTGATAATCCGCCTTAGCATTAGCAATAGGGGAATAGCAAACAAAAAGCTCAAAAGGGGGGCAGCTAAAAGTCCCACCGAAATTTGAATGATAAAAGCCCAATCAATGTTGGCGTAAGTGCCTTTGGCAAATGAGTACGATAAACTGGCACCGATCACCGACCCAGTAAGTGCGTGGGTGCTAGACGTGGGGATGCCAAACTGGGTGAGTAGCCAATACAGGAACAGTGAACTAATGGCTACGCAAAATACGAAGTAGAAATTATGTGATGATGAGGCACCCAAAAACACTTCGATTGGCACAAGCATAGAAAGACTTACGGCCACGGTGATACCTGCGGTAACAATGCCTATAAAATTAAAAAAACCGAAATAAAATGCAGACTGTACTGGAGTTAGTGTATTGGAATACACCAAGTTAACCACCGTATTGGAGGTTAGAAACTCAAAAATGCAAATTAAAAGGATAAGAACAATAAAATATATGATTTCCACTTTGTCTTTTAATCATGTGTAAAAGAATCTTTATTTTTTAGAAAGTGGCTTAACTGTGGCTTTAATTTCGGCTTCTACCTCTGTCCAATCATAGATGTGGTAGGTTTTGTCATCGGACATAGCCACAAATATTCCGTTTGGATATTTGCGGTTGAAAGCCACATTACTCACTTCGCTCCCATCAGAATGATTGGCTGATACGTTGATAATGCGAATTAAATTATGCTCGTTTGGATTCGTTGCAGATCCTTCTCGAGGAAATATATGAAATTTATTCACTTCTTGATCTGATACCAATATATAGCCCTCTTTTTCAGATGTTTTATAGATGGAAATGCCTTCATGGTCTTCCGTGAAGCCTTTGGTGGCAAAAAGTGCCAGTTCCTTATCGCCTTTTTGAGGATCGGCATAATATTTCCTTACACCTACACCTTCATCACTATAATATATGTAGCCTAATTCATTATCCACAGCTATGGATTCTATTTCGCGTTCACCACTGTATTGGCCAAATTTGCGAACCACTTTGGCTGTAATTTGTCCACTGTCCCCGTTTAACAACTCATATTGCCATAAATACGAACCCGAAGGGCCTTCTTTTCTGCCCACTATGGCATATATTTTCATGGTTTCTTTATTGGTATAAAATGCAATTCCCATGCCTTCATTTTGGGCTTCACCCTCAAAAATTGCGATTCCTCCACCATCAACGGGCTTTAAATCGGGCACTGAAAAAATGCGCATTTTACCTGCTTTGCGCTCTGTTAGAGCTGCAAGGTCTATTGTAGTATCGCCCAGTTGAAAGCCATAAGCAATATCTACATTGTTAGGGCGGTTAAGGTTCGTAACTTTGCTTGAAGTGTCCATTTTGCCATCAAGGTTGTATTTGTAAAGGCCACCATTTTCACTTTTATCTACCCCAAAAATATAACTTTGATCAAAATCTTCTTTGTTTACCCAAATAGCAGGGTCGTCAGAATCGCGTGGTACTGTGTCAGTAACGGCTGTGGGTTTTAAGGTTGTGTCGCTGTTGATTTTAGAGTCTTCCTTTTTAGGATTGCAGGCAAATAGAATAATAGTAGCGGCAGAAATTAAAATAGATTTTTTCATAAAGAAAGTGTAATGAATTAAAATTTAAAATGAAGAAAACAAGACAATTTGAATGCTTAGAAACAATAAAAAAATACTCTGCCGAGACAAAATCTCGACAGAGTAAAATCAAATAACTAAAGTTTCAATAATTTGAATGTTTTTGAGCTTGAGGCTGAGCTCACCTTCACAAAATATAATCCTGAAGCCAGATTAGCAATGTTTTCCGCAATAACACCACTCTCCGCAGCTTTGCCTGATTTTACAACTGATCCAGTATAATCAATCAATGACCAAATATCGCCAGCATTTAACATAAAGTTAACTATATCTGTAGCTGGATTTGGATAGATAGATTGGGCAACAGTTTCAAATTCTTCACTCGAACTGATAGGTCCTGTAACTGTGCAAGGCGTGTTGATGAAAGTACCCACCACAGTTCCTGCTACATCTGCAGCTATAGCAATGGTTTTTCCCATGGGTGAGAAAGATATAGCTTTAGGTTCAGAAGGCACATTGCCAAGTAGTTTCCAGCTGGCACCTGCGTTGGTAGTTACAAACACATCACCATTGCCATCTGCAAACGCACCATTGTTGTCATCATAAAATGCTACACCTCTTATTTCCACAACATTTGCACTTCCAGCTACTGTTACCACTTGAAAAGTAGAGGTAGAATTGGTAGCTTTTAACAATACCGTTTCAGCGGCATTCCAGATCGTACCGTTTGGCGTTACTGCTATGCCTCTTCCTTTTTCCTGCGACATGTAGAAAGCTGTAGTACCAGCAGAGGCAAATTCCATTGCGTTCCAAGTATAAGTAGTGGTTTTAGTGGTGATGTCAGCCACAAATATTTGACCTTCATTATCTAAATCTGTACCAGCATACGCTTTATTTCCCTTTATTTCAACAGTAAAAAACTCACCAGTATTGGTGCTGTTCAACTTAGAATTAGTAAAAGTTGTTTGTAATGTCCAAGATACACCTCCATCCATTGTGACAAATAATCCAGATTGGGCTGCTGCTAAACCAAAATTTTGATTTGGAGCAGGAGCAAACACCAAATGATTTACATCTCCTTCTACTACTACTGTTTTAAAACCACTCAATTCTGTGAAGGTGGTACCATCGGTAGTTTTAAATAATTTGGCATCGTCATTGGCGATAAAACCAGTAGCGCTGCCTGGATAGAAATATCCTGCTCTTGAATTGGCAGCGGATGCACCAGGCAAAGTGATAGTCATAAACGACCAAGTGCCGTTTGCATACATTCCTTTCCCAACCAAGCCATCGCTTCCACCTACGAAAACGGTGTTTTCGTTAGCATAGGTATGGAAGTAAATGTCTTTATCGCCAGCATTTGGCCAGGTAACCGCCTTGGCAGCTGTACAGAAACTCAAAGCACTACCAGACGTATTTATTGGCATACCTACAGAAGGCACGGTGCAAGGCGTGTTGATGAAAGTACCCACCACAGTTCCTGCTACATCTGCAGCTA
>CAZMFZ010000149.1:0-7111 GCA_964565665.1 uncultured Bifidobacteriaceae bacterium
TTGTACTATTCCGTGAAACTATAATATAAGCTGATTTTTAGTCGGTTGACAGTAGTTATTTAGTTTAAACAAATTTATAATACGCCCATTTAGAGAATCTCTTTTGCAATTATAATTTTCCAGGAACTTTGCTAACTGAGAAGAAATTAAATATCCCTGAAAATCTATACAATTGATCCCATCAATATTTATTTCATCAATATTGTCTTCAGCGATATTATTAAGTTTGCGAAATGCTTTTTTTCTAATTATTAGCTCATTAAAATACCTTTTACCATCAATAAGTGGTTCTATCACAAATAGCGAGGCTATTGATATACCCTCAGAAACTGGTTTATGAAAATAATCAATATCGAACTCCAAAAATGAACCAGGTGGTTGAACTTATCGTGCAGGAAAACAAAGGGTTACAAGAAAAAAAAAGGGGATTGAAATCCGAAAATGAAAATCAATCCCCTGAAGTGCACTCGAAGGGAATCGAACCCATATCATCAGAATCGGAATCTGACATTCTATCCATTGAACTACGTGTGCGAGTGTTGCAAAATTAAGATTTAAAATTGCATTTTAATGTCGATTTTGTATGTTTATCTAAAACTATTATATCATGCCATTGATCTTCGATAAAAACACTATTAAGTTGCTCCGCATTCCATTCTCATTCTTTTTGATGCCGGTTTATTTTTTGGCATTGTCGCAATCGAGTTTGGTAGATGAATCCAGTATCTGGAATGCAGTGTGGGTTTTTGTAATTCTACATTTATTTATTTACCCCGCAAGCAACGGCTACAATAGCTATCAAGACCAAGATGAGGAAAGCATTGGTGGCATTAAAAATCCGCCAAAGGCGACTAAAAACCTTTTTTGGGCGAGTGCTTTACTCGATATAGTAGGTTTGGCTTTGGCATTTTACATCAATTTCGATTTTTTTATCGGCATATTAATCTACACTACTATTTCAAGGGCTTACAGTTGGAGGCGATTAAGGCTAAAGAAATACAGCCTGCTTGGGTTCTTCTCGGTCATTATTTTTCAAGGGTTTGGCATATTTATGAGTGCGTATGCAGGCATCAACCAAGCTTCGTTTGAAGACATTCTCACTTCAGGCCTTATATATCCTGCCTTGGCAAGCTCATTTATGATAGCAGGGGTTTACCCTATTACCCAGATATACCAACACAAACAAGATGTGGCCGATGGTGTGCATACCCTCAGTTACCGATTGGGCTATAAGGGTACTTTTATTTTTTCTGCGGCAATGTTCGGCTTGGCTGGCATAGTTTTTTACCAATATTTTAGCTTCATGGAATTTTTATTATTTCAACTTTTTTTAGCCCCAGTTGCAATCTTTTTTGTTCGTTGGTTTGTTAAGGTTTGGAACAACATAGAAGAAGCTAATTTTGAAAACACAATGAGAATGAATTTAATAGCATCAACCTGCACTAATGCCTGCTTTGTCACTATTTTTATGCTTGACAGATTGGGTATATGAGCAAAATAATATCCATTGCCACAGCACAACCACAGTTCCACTACAGGCAAGATGAAATTTTAAATTTCATGAAGGAGCTTTATTCGCCAACAGAGGACGAGACCCGAAAACTTTCTTTGCTTTATGACAGAAGTGGCATTGAAGAACGCTATTCGGTGCTTGAAGATTACCGACTAGCCAGTGGGCAGCGAAGCTTCTACGCCAATACTGAGGATATGGAGCCTTTCCCTAATTTGGAGCAGCGGATGCAAAAATATTTCGACACAGCCCCAACATTAGCTCAAGAAGTAATTGAGAAGTGTATAGCAAGCTTTATCAAACCTAATCAAATAACCCATCTAATTACGGTAAGTTGCACGGGCATGGCGGCTCCAGGACTTGATATATTGCTAGTAAAAAACATGAGCCTAAACCATGATATTCAACGCACCTCGGTAAATTTTATGGGATGCTACGCAGCACTTCACGGATTGAAAATAGCCCATCAAATAGCAGAAACTGAGCCAGATGCTTATGTAGTAGTAGTGTGTGTGGAGCTTTGCAGCCTACATTTTCAAAAGGAAAATACGATGGAAAATATTGCCTCTAACCTTCTTTTCTCTGATGGTGCTGCCGCAGTACTCGTTACCTCAAATAAAAATAAAGCAAAAGGATTGGTGATGAAAGGATTTAATTCCATGCTCAAACTCGATGGCGAAGCAGACATGGCTTGGCATTTGTCGAGCAAAGGATTCTTAATGACACTGAGTGCCTTTATTCCGAAACTGATAGAATCGGGCATTGCAAATTTGGTAAACCTTGTGGTAGAAAAACTCGGAATTTCCAAATCGGAGATAAACCATTGGGCAATTCACCCGGGCGGCAGAAAAATACTGGAAGTAGCTCAAAAGGAATTGCTGTTAGAACAAGGGGCATTAGAAAGCTCCTACTCTATTTTAAAGCAATATGGCAATATGTCGTCACCTACTATATTGTATGTATTGAAAGATATTTGGGATAAAAAAGTACAAAAGCCAGGGGAAATGATATTTGGATTGGCTTTCGGACCAGGATTGACAATGGAAACCGTGTTGCTTAGTTCGGAATGAAAAAATTATCTTCTTGATTTAGGTTGGCTAAAGCCAACCTAAATCAAGAATTTGTTATCTCAAAAAACGTACAGTCTAAGAATGTAAACCCATTGTTAAATATTCCCCAACGCGATTACTTTAGCATTAAATACAGTATTTATTTCCTTTCACAATCTAAAACAAATTAACATGAAACTAAATCGTAAAATTCCAGTGGTAATGCTAACTGCACTACTCGCATTTGCATCGTGCAACAAAAATGAGGATGCTGCCACACCTCAGGCATCGCAAGTTCCTACACAATTCAACGTGAATATTCCCAATTCACTTAGCCCAACTGTTACCAATTATGCTCGAATTGCGGCCAGATTAGAAGCCGAGGGAGATACTGCTTTAAATGGTGGTGAAATATATGAAGGCATCCGAGACTATATTGCCGTAGGCGAACTAGGTGGAAGGGCAGCTACAGAAATAATGAAATTGGCGGCCGTACTATTGACATTCAACGTTTCTTCAGGTACTTATTCTGGCGATAACGACAAGAGACTTAAAAATTTGGCATTAACCAAAAATGCTTCTTATTTGGGCAAAGCGTATCAATACAAGCTTTTTATTAAAGATTCGCTGAGTGGTAATACTGCGCTAGAGGCATTCTGGAATTTAAGTCCCGTAGATGGCATTGCCATTATCAGCCCTTATAATTTAGATAAAGATGCTGACAACACTAAAAACTCCAAGGCTTTGATAAGGGTAGATTATTCCGAAACAAAATCAAACGGGTACGACAAGCAAATGACTGTATACATTACCGGACTAAACACACCTATCGAAGGTGATTTCAACAATTTAAAAATGTTTGCAGGCTTGAAAGGCAATATGCTTGATGTGTACGGCAATTCAAACCATCCCAATGTAAACCTTTTTGATATGGGAAATGTAAACTACGCCTTCAGAGCCAAAGCAGACACTTTACTTGACATTTCGGTTGCTGAGGTGATATTACCGCCTTCTACCATTACTTCACTCACAAATATTTATGAGCTTTATTCGGTGAAAAATGTAATTACCAATTATGCGAAAGCTGCCTATCCTTATTTTGCCACTCCAGAAGGAGCTGTTTATCTGAATAGATATTTGAAAAACACCACCGCGCCCGGTTATTTTGTGAGAAATACAGGATTTGTGGGGGCTGGTACGCCACCTACCATTGCAGGCGTTAGTTTCTCAAGCGAACTTCAAAACCTTAGCAGCCTCAATGTATATGTGCCTAACGAAATAAAGAATTTGAATATTGGATTTGAATAACCTCCATTGCCAATAAATTCGAACCTTTCGAACGGTTGCCATACCTTCGAAAGGTTTTTTTATGTGTATACCAAGCTGATATTAAGAGGTGGCCTACGATACCTTGCTATTCACCAAATAAAAAAAGCCCACGGTTTGAATCGTAGGCTTTGGAATTATAAAAAATAGTTTCCTCAATTTAGCAAGGTTTTTATAAGGTACTACCCGTGGCAGCAGTTTCTTTACTACCACCCGATTTCACCAATCGGTCGTATTTGTCGAGAAGCACATTTAATTCCGCCACCAATTTGCCCGATGGCTCGCTAGGTTCCAAAGTGTTTTTTGAATCGAGGTGTTTTGCTAGAGCTTTGTACTTATCTACCGTATAGTTTCTGAAATCTAATGTTTTTCCTTCGGGTTTTCTATTAGCCGATTCTTCGTTTCGGTCGGCATAAAGCTTTGCAAATACCTCATTGGCTGCCTTCAATTCTATCACCCAATTGCCTAAATGCAAAGCCTCAACGGCAATTTTGAGCTTGCTTTCGCTATCTAACTCATCGGCCAATTGTCGCAAGGTTTCCGATTCTAGTTGATAATTGAGGTTGGCAATATCACCGTATTTGCTTATAGTTCTCAATAGGGTATCGGCTTGTTTTTGCAAGTTTTCATCAAAATAATCTGTATAGGCTTTTACTACGCTTCTTATTCCGTTTATGGCTTTGTCGCGTCTGAGGTCGGCTTTTTCTATTTCTTTGCTAAAGGCACTGGCTTGCTCAATGGCAAAGGCTTTGTCGAGCGGAGTAAGCGAGTTTTTCAAGTCGCTCATTTTCACTTGCATACCCAAAGTGTCGGCATTGTATTTGGCAAAGAGTGTCAATACATCTTTAACAAAAGCGATGAATTCGCCAAGTTTCAGGCGAGAGTAGGTAATATCTTTTACGTCCATTTTTTATTAGTTTAATTTATCCAAAGTAAAAGTAGAATTTTGGGTATTAAAAATTAATAAGAATTTATTTTAAGAATAAATTTCGCCAAATTGTATTCCATCGTTCTCTGCTATGGTATCAGCCCAAGATTTCAACCATTTATTAGCCTATAAAATGATAGGGCTTTGATATTTAAAAGTTTACAAAAGCACGCCCTGAATCAGGGGAAGCTTTTGTAAACGTGCAAAGGCTTGCCTCGAATCGGATAAAGCTTTTGTAAACGTGCAAAGGCTTGCCGGAAACTCAGGCGACCTTTTGTAAATCTACAAAGACTCGCCCTGAGTCAGGGGTAGCTTTTGTAAACTTGCAAAGTTTCGCCCTGAATCGGATGGACTATATGCAAGCTTGCAAAGCCTATTCAAAAACTCAGGCAAGCTTATGAGTGGCATTAAAGGGCTGGCACGGTTTGCGGTGATTATATCTATACCATTTCTCAAAACAGCTATCGACAGCTTAAAAATTATTTGAAATTTAATTGCCTATCAGGCTTAATTTTGCATCGGTAAACACAGCTATTGATATGCTTAATTCATTATACATCAAAAACTTCTGCAACCTGAAAGATCTTAAAATCAATACGTTGGGTAAAATAAATTTATTGGCAAGTTCAGGGTAGGTGTTTGGCTGATGCCAAACAACAATTTGAATGGCATGCTCGAAGACTTCGTTTCGTTTTCAGTACCTGAGCAAAACCAACTTATGCCCATTATAAACAACTCACTTAATACTATGGAGCAAAAAGGGATAAACAAATACAAACCTATACACAGAAGCAAGGCTACCATTCCTTCTTGGCTTGCGGTGCAGTCAGAACAAGGAAAACCGTTGGGGCAGGCTATTACCAACGGATACTTGTCTAAAAATGACGAAACATATACACAATTTGTAAATTGGCTCGGAAATTTATTTAAAAAAAAGAATATCAACAAAAGCTTCTATTTCGATTCTCAGCCCCCCTTCCCACACTTTTCTTCTACAAATCATATGGATTGGGGCTTTGCAGTTTCATCTTTTTTAAAAAAATAAAACCGCTTCACCCCTTCTCTACGCATATTGCCCTTTGTAATACTTCTGGTATGCTCCTGAGGTCACATTTTCAAGCCAAGTTTCATTAGCCAAATACCAGTCTACCGTTTTTTCGAGCCCTTGCTCAAAAGTAACGGAAGGTTGCCAGCCAAGCTCATTCATTATTTTGTGGGCATCTATCGCATACCGAAGATCGTGTCCCGGGCGGTCTTTTACATAAGTAATCAGTTGTGCAGAAGTGCCTGCTGCCCTGCCCAATTTTTCATCCATCACTTTGCATACCAAATGTACAATGTCGATGTTTTTCCACTCATTGAAGCCCCCCACATTATAGCTATCGCCTAGTTTTCCTTGGTGAAATATCAAATCGATAGCCCGGGCGTGGTCTACCACATACAGCCAGTCACGCACATTTTCGCCCTTGCCATATACAGGTAGCGGCTTGTTGTTTTTGATATTATTGATTAATAATGGTATTAATTTTTCGGGAAAATGGTTGGGGCCATAGTTGTTGCTACAATTGGAAAGCACCACGGGCAAATGATAGGTGTTACTGTAAGCCCTCACAAAGTGGTCGGAAGCCGCTTTTGAAGCAGAATAGGGCGATTGCGGATTGTAAGACGTGTTTTCCAAGAAAAAATCTTCTGGATTGTGCAGCGAACCAAACACTTCATCGGTAGAAATATGGTAAAAACGCTTGCCCTCAAAGTTGCCAAGCCAAGCCTTTTTAGCTGCATTTAGCAGATTTACCGTGCCTACTACATTGGTAAATACAAATTCCATCGGGTTGGTGATAGACCTGTCTACATGCGATTCTGCGGCCAAATGAAGCACGCCATCAAATGGCTGTTCAGCAAATAGGCGATCCAGAAATGGGGCATCGGTAATATCACCCTTTACAAAAGTATAGTTTGGCTTGTGCTCAATATCGGTCAGGTTAGCCAAGTTTCCAGCATAAGTGAGTTTGTCGAGGTTAAATATATGGTAATCGGGATAGGAGTTTACGAACAGCCGCACCACGTGCGAACCAATAAAACCCGCACCACCTGTAATCAGCAATTTCTTTGTAAGGGAAGCCATAGCAAAATTATTTTATATAATTGAGGCACGAAAATAAGCATAATACCTCAATTGTGGGGCATAGATATTTCACCTCATATAATGCAAGTGGATAGTAGAATTATTATTGTTTTTGTGGAATAGTTCCGTGGGGCAGCACTCCTCGCTCCTCCCCTCTCTGTAGGAGAAAGGTT
>CAZMFZ010000150.1:0-7069 GCA_964565665.1 uncultured Bifidobacteriaceae bacterium
GAACTATCGTTCATAAACACAATAAAAAATTTCCTAAAGGAGATAATTTATGGAGTTTTAAAATTCTTGAAAAAGATTTTAATGCTCTCAAGCCTGGCATTTATTTTTATAGTATTTCTTCTTGCGGTGGTAGAGAGACCAAAAGATTTACTATAATTAGATAGTATTTACATGAAAAGGGTACTTATTTTTTTATTTATACTATTTTTTTCAAGCTCCAATGCGGATCCTATTGATCCCCCAGGTTGTGGATGCAACTCAGATGAAGTAGTTTCTAGCTCTTGCCCCTTCTTTGATTTAGCGTGTCCGGGTTACAATCATAATATGTGTTGTGAGTATGCTCCGAACCCAATTCCCATCAATTCCAACCTGCCTTTGCTAATAAGTGCAGGCGGCATACTTATTGGCTTTCTATTTTTTGCTGAAAGGCAAGCCCGAAAACGCGTTAAATAAATCAAAATCATAAAACTTAAAAATGGCCGCACATCGTTTTTTTGCTTGTTTTGCCCTTTTAGCCGTCTGCATCACTTCCTGTACCTCGCTTCCGCCCGATGTAAAAGCCCAAGTGCTGCTCACTCCTGCTATGGTGGTAAATGAATGTGCTTGCGGCAATGCCCAAGCCTTGGTAGACGAGCAAAATTCTTATGGTTATTTCAGCCCAATATCTACTTGGGTTCACAGCAAATGCAAAATAAAGCCTGATGTGCTTTCGGCCGTTATTGATTTGGGGGCTGAATACCAGCTTACTGCAATACACTTTTTCGATAGCTTTGGCACGGGCAAGTTTGAAGTTTCTTATGGCAAGCCGTTTCATTGGGATACTTTATTTTCCGACCCTATGAATCATTTTCAATATTGGAGTTCCAAAAAAATTAACCTCAAAACCCGTTACATCCAACTCAAATCAAAAGATTTAATAATGCCTTCAGAAATTATTTTAGAAGGCAAAAAGTTAGGCGTGCTTGAAACTGCGAAACCAGAAGTGAAAACAAAATATCCTTTATTTGGCAAGTTTATGGGCGTAAATGCTTTTATAGACGACCCCATTGGGTTGCTAAGCCCGTTTGGTACAGTGCGAGAATACCATCCTTGGTTTGCTTGGAACCAAGAAAAGAAAGGCCAAATTGTGTTTAGCCCAACTGAACAAGGATTCAACTTCGATATATTTTACAGTAATTTAAAAAACTCAGATGTTGTTGCCATACCAGTACTGCAACAATCTGCCAAATGGCTTACTGGCAATGAAAATGCAGAAGCAAAACCTGTATCCTCAAGCACAAACACTTATAATCCTGCTTCTTATAAAGAACATGCTAGGTTAATTTACCAATATGCAGCTCGTTACGGCAATTCAAAAGTATCAGAGGCAAAACTTATATTGGCAAGTAATCAAGAACGGAAATCAGGATTGAACACACTTCAGTATTTTGAAAACTGGAACGAGCAAGACAAGTGGTGGAAAGGAAAAGAAAGCTACTTTTCGCCTTATGAATATGCAGCAATGTCAAGTGCAGATTTTGACGGGCATGTAGGAACAATGGGCAAAGATGTGGGTATAAAAAATGCAGATCAAAAGGCTAAATTGGTGATTGGCGGCTTAGCAGATCCCAACATTGATTACATCAAAGCGTTAAAATTTTGGTGCAATCACAATAGAAATGGCCCATTTATTTGGTCAGCCATCAATATTCATTATTACTGCAACGATGGAGGTGGCCAATTTCAATCTTTTAATGGCATAAGCCCTGAAGAAGATAAATTGAGGGAAAAGCTAGAAGCTTTTACCAACTATAGAAACCGTTTTCTCCCTGGTGTTGAACTGTGGCTTTCTGAATTTGGCTACGATGTGAAAGACGATTCTAAACAAAGAGTGCATCCCATTGGCAGCATGAGTGCGGAGCAAGTGCAGGCCACTTGGTTGGTGAGGTCATATTTGGCTGCTTCTGCTGCTGGCTTTGATAAAGTCCACCAATACATGATACGCGATACTGAAGGAAGCGGCACATATGCTTCGTCCGGGTTATATTATTGGAAAAAGGAAAATGGCAATAAAGAGGCACAGCTTCGGCCAGCCTGGTATTATTTAGCTACCATGCAAAAGGTATTGGGCGAATATAGATTTGAAAAAGAAATAGAGTCAAGTAATGAAAATGTAAAAATTTATTCTTTTAAAGCGGATAAAAAGTCAAATAAAATTTATGTTTTATGGTGTGGCACAAGTAAAGATTTGAAAGTTGAGAACTATAATTTTTCAGTCGAAGATGAAAACAAAAATATTTGGCAAGTAGCTTTGACCGATAAAAAAAGCAGTGGCAATATTTCACCTCTGAATAAAGTTGATAGCAAAATTCAAGTTTCTGTATCGGAAACCCCTATTTTTATAGTTTCGAGTAATGAAAATAAGTTTGCACTTCCAGGCGAAGACCATATTTTGCCGTTATCCTCAGCCATGATTTCTTCGCAATCAATTGGAAATATTGAGGCTTTAACAGATGAACAAAGCATTGTAGGCGACCCAGATAAAGGAATATTCACCGATAAGCCCAAAACCAATTGGAGTTTAGACTATCGCCAAAATTTCCCCATTTATGCTACTATTGATTTGGGGAAAGAATATTTCGTCACTAAATTATATGTCAACGATGGTCCTGGGCACGATAATTTAACAATTTCAGTAGGCAAGCCAGGCACTTGGGAAGCTGTGGATACCGACAATCTCTACAATTACAACACGTGGAAAGCCCATGTATTGCGAAGAAAAACCCGATACCTAAGGCTTACCAAAGAAAACGCCAATGCCGGGATTTTTGAGTTGGCTGTATATGTAAATGAATAGAATGTACAATTAGCTCATTGATGTTCAAGATTTGCCCAAAAACTACTTCAGTGCAGTGTTTATTCCTAACACATATTCCTTTCTATATCTACCAAAAAAGCTGTTATCCATCAGTTCAAATCCTTTGCACTGGTTCAATTCTAACACAGTCGAGAAATCAATTTCTAATAATTGTTGCAATATAGTTTTGGATATTGGTGCATAAGAATAATGCCAAGGTTCGTATTTAAAACCTGTTCTATCTGCTGCATTAGTATATACTTCCTCATATCCAAATTGGCCGGCATGGGCATTCAACCAATATTTCAAATATTGATATTCACCTTCGGGTTTGAAATTATGCTCGTCTAGTGGGTTTTCAATTTCATAACTAAGGGCATCTACTAAATCAATATCAGTTCCCCAGTGGTGGCGAGAAGTACCTGGTAGTGAAGTATATTTCATTATTTCCTCTAAGGCTTTCGCAGGTTTAAATCCTGATTTTACAAGCTTACGATACTTCGCATTCCAAATATTTCTTTGGTAATTGAAATCGCGGTAGGCCGAAGTACACCACAATTGTATGCCCGATTTTGCAGCCTCATATTTCATTTCTGAAAAGGCTTCCATAGGTTCGTTGCGAAGGCAAAAATAATCTCCGCAAAGCTGAGGCTCTATTAATCCTAATATTTCTTTGGCAGTAAAGATATGTGTATTATTTGTAGTTAAATTAGGCTTGTTTGTACCTTTGCCAAATGCAGAAATTAGTTGAGACACAAAAAAAGTAGCCAAAAAATCTCTTCTAATCATAGAAATTGTGCTGCGATGGTTTAAAAAATTATAGTTTTGTTTTTAATATTATCCAAAAGTTAAACCAATATTAATAAATGGTTAATTGATGGCTACAATATTAATAATTGAATTATTTGAACATACATTTGTAAGTGTATTTGCAATAGATAATTTTTGAATGCTTTACGAAATTACAATTGAGGTTGCTTAATTGTATGAAAGTGAATTTTAATATGAATTATTTTTTTGGTGGTAATAATTTAATGACGAAATAAATATTGTTTAAATTACTTCACAAATTAATTATTTAATAACCCAACCCCAATTTAATTAAAATGAAAAAACAGATTTTACTTTATTCATTCGCATTGCTTGCCTTTTTTTCTGCGGTTGCACAGCCCATTAAAATCAAAGGTAGCGACACAATGCTGCCACTTATGCAACTTGAAATAGAAGCTTATATGAAACGCAATCCTGTGCAATTGAACGTAACAGGTGGCGGATCAGGCGTGGGCATCACTTCTCTTCTTGAAGGTTCGGTAGATATTGCCATGTCGTCAAGAGAATTGAAAATGGCCGAAAAACTTAAATTTGAGGAAAAAGGTCTTAAACTATCTGTATTAGCAATAGCAAACGATGCACTTTCGGTAATTGTAAATCCTCAAAACCCTATCAAACAGCTTACCAGAGAGCAAATGGAAGATATTTTTACTGGCAAAATCACCAATTGGAAAGATGTAGGAGGTGACGATATGAAAATAGTAGTTTATACAAGAGAATCAAGCTCAGGCACTTATGAATTTATGAAAGACCATGTGATGAGCAAAAAAGAATTCACTAAAACGGCCATTTCTTCATCAGCCACCGCAGCCATTGTGTATGCTACAAGCCAAACCAAAGGTGCAATTGGCTATGTGGGTATTGCGTATGTAGAGCCGATTGTGAAAGCCATTTCTGTCTCTTATGATGGTGGTCAGAAATACATAGCTCCCACATTTAACAATGCTTTCAATAAAACTTATCCAATCACACGACCACTTTTTATACTCTATCCATTAGAAAAAGAGAAAACTGTAAAGCCATTTATAGATTTCTTATTTACAGTTTATGGTCAGAAACTGGTCACTCACAAAGGCTATATTCCTTTAAAATAAAAGATTAAGCCAATTCTTTATTCACACGTAACTTTTTAATTTGTGACTTTCAAAAAGATAAGGGAAAAGTTTGTTGAGAGTATCATCTACATCAGTGGTACATTTACAACACTAGCCGTTTTATTTATTATTGTTTTTCTATTCAAAGAAGGTTCAGGTATTTTCCAGAAAACAGCTTTGGAAGAAGGATATTCTTTAGCTGTAAATAAGTTTAATCCTGTAACCAAACTTAGCCCTGAAGAAATAAAAGGCATAATAGAGGGTGAGTATACCAATTGGAATCAATTGCGTGGCAATAATGATTCTGTATACATTTTTACCCTATCAGATATTGAATCCAACTTTACCGAAGAAGAATTAGGTGCTGAGTTTGAGCATTTGAACCAGAAGATTTCGGAGTATATTGAGGCAAATACGGGTGTATTGGCATTTTTCCCCTCAAAATACCTCGATTCGACACTCACAAAAATTAACGTAGATAAGATAACCCTTGCCTCAATTATAAAGGGCAGAGATTGGTATCCAACTGCAAATCCTGCTCCGCAGTTGGGGGCATTACCTATAGTTTTAGGAAGTATAATGGTGAGTTTGGGCGCTATTTTAATTGCTTTGCCATTGGGCGTAATTGTGGCCATATTTTTAGCCGAAATAGCTGGAGAAACTTTAAAAAACAGTATTAAAACTGTGATTGAGCTATTGGCTGGTATACCATCGGTGGTTTATGGATTTTTTGGATTGGTGGTTCTTGTGCCATTTGTGCAGCAAATATTCGATATTCCTGTAGGCGAAACGGCACTATCGGGCAGTATTCTATTAGCCTTGATTTCATTACCTACTATTATTTCACTTTCGGAAGATGCCATTAGTTCTGCTCCTCAAGAATTGAAAAATGCAAGCTTGGCTTTAGGTGCGAATAGATTGCAAACTATTTTTGGCGTTACCTTGCCTTATGCCTCTTCGGGAATTATTTCAGCCTCCATATTAGGAATAGGTCGAGCATTTGGCGAAACTATGGCAGTGCTGATGGTAACAGGAAACTCGGCCATTATGCCCAAAACATTTCTAGAACCTGTACGAACCATTACGGCAACCATTGCAGCAGAATTAGGCGAAGCACCCACAGGTGGCATACACTACGAAGCATTGTTTATATTAGGCACTTTCTTATTTATATTCACATTTTCGGTAAATCTCATTGCTGAGTTTTTCGCTCAGAAAAGACATTCATAAAATATTAAACTATAATTCTTAGCTTATTTTTGAGTAGAAGTAATTAACAAAATGAACAAAAACAGCATTGAAAAATTAGTATTTGGATTTTTTAGCTCAGTAGCATTTTTGATAGTGGCAATCGTAGTTGTAATACTTGGTTTTATAGTTTATAGAGGTATTGGCATTATAAGTTGGGAGTTTATTTCTCAGCCACCTAAAAATGGAATGATGGAAGGTGGAATATTGCCTGCCATACTCGGTACTTTAGTGCTGATATTAGGCAGTTGTCTTTTGGCTTTTCCTATTGGAATATTATCTGGTATTTACATGAATGAATATGCCCCGAAAAATATATTTAAAAAGTTTATTGGAATGATGACAAATAATTTGGCAGGCATTCCTTCTATTGTATTTGGCTTATTTGGCTTGGCTATGTTTGTAAACTTTTTTCAATTTGGCGTAAGTATTTTATCTGGTTGTCTTACACTGGCCATTCTTATAGTTCCGGTAATTATTCGAACCACAGAAGAATCGCTGAAATTGGTAGAAGATTCATATAGATTGTCGAGTTATGCTTTGGGTGCATCTAAATTTGAAACTGTTTTTAGAGTAGTGTTGCCAATGGCATTTCCCAATATCATTACTGGGTTAATATTAAGTATTGGCAGAGTAGCGGGCGAAACTGCCCCAATTATTTTCACCGTAGCAGCTTACTATTTGCCTGAAATAGTGCTTTCGCTTAGTTCGCCAGTAATGGCATTGCCATATCATTTGTATGTAATGGCAACAAGTGGCATTGATTTGACAAAATCGCGAGAATTGGCATTTGGTACGGCATTGGTGTTGATGGTAATAGTGTTGATACTCAACTTCTCAGCCGGAGGGTTGAAATTGTATTTTAAGAGAAAATAATTGAGACTTAAAGACTTAAGAGAAAGCCCTAAGATTAATAAAGTTTATTCTTTTCTCTTTTATCCTACGTCTTAAGTCTAAAAGTCAAATATCTAGTTATGTATATAGAAACTAAAAATCTAAACCTATTTTATGGCAGTTCTCAAGCCTTGAAAAATATCAATATGGGTATTGAGAAAAACAG
>CAZMFZ010000151.1:0-7058 GCA_964565665.1 uncultured Bifidobacteriaceae bacterium
CCCGAGAAGAATAGTAGCATCTAGTGCCGCTTTCACTTGTGCAGCTCCGTGAGTAAGCACCGCAAAATCCGGATTGGTACTCGCGCCATTCATATATTTTGGATTAGAAAATAAATTGGCTGTACCCCATAGCAACTTTACACCACTTTCGACTTGCTTTTGCTTTGCATATTCTGCTATTGTTTGTAGGTTTTTCTCAGTTTCAAGCACCGATTTTCCTTCCGGAGCCATATCTATATCGTGAAAACAATAGAACGGTATCTGTATTTTAGTTGCAAATTCAAAACAAGCATCAGCCTTGTCTTTCGCAGCTTGCAAAGGGTCACCAGAAACCGACCAAGGAAATACTTTTGTACCAGGTCCGAAAGGATCGCCACCCGTGCCGCAAAGTGTATGCCAGTAAGCAACAGCAAATCTGAAGTGATCTTTCATAGTTTTACCTGCTATTAATTGCTCAGGGTTATAAAATTTGAACGCCAAAGGGTTTTCAGACTCCTTTCCCTCAAATTTTACTTGTTGCACGAATGGAAAATATTCCTTCGTACCAATGGTCAGCTTTAAAGACATAATTTTGTGATAGATTTATGATTATTACTTGCACAAAAATAATGATTGAATGCAACTTCAATGCCATTATACCTTTTATTATATCAAATGAAAGATTAATATCATCAATCGGAAGAATTTCTAGACCGCACATGAAATTCATGATGCGTGCAACTAAAAATTAGCTATTTATAAGTACGACAAATTGAATATGTCGTATTTTCAAATCATTACTTAAATGCCTGATTTTAAACCTTATATTAATAGTGAAAAATATTTATAACTGAAATAGAATAAAAATACGTACAAACCTTAGGAAATATCTGTTAGAATAAACGTTATTTGCATCACGACTGAATTAATCTGGGTAAAACTGGGATTAAGTAAAGGAGTAATTTCTCATAGTTATTTAGATTTAAAAAAGCCGTGGCACCTTGTGACACGGCTTTTTCGTTTAAAATACAAATGAGCTATTCTTACAACAAACTAAAAGCCCATCAATAAATTATGAAAATAAATATTAAAAGAATAAACGAAGCCGTACATCTGCAAGCTACTAACGAAGAAGGGGCAAATGTATTGATGGATGGCTCTGCCTCGATTGGCGGACAAAATTTAGGAATGCGACCTATGCAATTGCTCCTTACCTCACTAGGCGGCTGCACAAGTATGGATGTATTGAGCATTCTCACTAAAATGCAACAAGTAGTAGAAAGCTATGAAGTAGAGATGGATGGGCAACGCGAAGAAGGCGTAGAGCCTTCTCTATTTCGCAATATTCATGTGCATTTCAAGCTGAAAGGCAAGCTTGATGCCGGCAAAGTGCAGCGTGCTATTGATCTTTCTATGACAAAATACTGCTCTGTTGCCAAAACATTAGAGCCTACTGCCAAAATCACTTACGATTTCGAGCTTACTGCTTAAAGTTTAAGTTTCAGCTTTCACAAAAAGTAAAAAATTATCCAAATCAATCACTTGGTAAGCGATTGAAATACAGATTCGAGGCTGGTTTCTTCCAGTTTTAGCTCTAGCAATGACCAATCCTTTTCAGCTGAGAGTTTAAACAATTGGTTTCGAATGTCTTTAGTTGCCAACAATTCAAATTTGTATCTGCCTATTTCCAACACTGATTCTACATTTTCAATTTGCTGAATATCACCTAGCAGAATCGTATTTTCAAATTGCAAAATGATTTTATAAGCTTTTTGAGCTAAGGTTGAAGCCAATTTATTTACCGCATTATCGGCTACAATTTTCCCTTGACTAATAATAATTACCCTGCTGCACATGGCTTCTACTTCCTGCATTATATGAGTAGAAAGTATCACCGTTTTCTCTTTGCCAATCTCTTTTATAAGGCTGCGAATTTCTACTACTTGATTAGGGTCGAGGCCGGTAGTGGGTTCATCTAATATCAGCACTTCCGGATTGTGTATAAGAGCTGCTGCCAAGCCTGCCCTTTGTCTATATCCTTTCGACAGTTGCCCTAATTTCTTATGTTTTTCCTGTGCAAGCCCTGTTTTAACTATCAATTCATCAATTCTAATGCTTAGCTTTTGCCCGGTAATGCCATAAATGTTGCCTATAAACGATAGATATTCTACCACATACATTTCCGTGTAAAGCGGATTATGCTCCGGCAAATATCCTACCCTCTTTCTCACTTCCATTGTATCTTTGGTTACATCAAATCCGCATACAAATACCTCGCCATTGGTAGGGGGTATAAAACAAGTAGCCATTTTCATTGTGGTAGATTTGCCTGCTCCATTTGGCCCCAAAAAACCAACTATTTCACCATTGGAAACTGAAAAACTGATATTATCTACCGCTTTTTGCCCTCCGTATAGCTTGGTCAGATTCTTTATTTCTATAGACATTTAAGATTATTTTTCTAATTCAAGCTCAAATTTCCAATATTTACAGCATTATTCAGCTGGTAACTTCACAAATATTATGTGTTGCTTCTGGATATTTATCGTTGCTACTTGAATTATTATGAAAAACTAATGCCATCAATTAAGGCCTCAATCCCTCCTGTGAAGGAAAAGGGCTAGGGATGAGGTTTTAAAAAAGCACCTTGTTTTAATTACATTATTAAAAACCCTTAAAATATTAAATCTGATAAAGCACTACTAAATAATATTTACATATTTGCCTTAAATTCAATTATGCGTTACGTATACGGTTTTCTTTCTGTGTTATTTTTATTATTTGCCTACTTCCAATTTAACGATCCAGATGCTTTACGATGGATATTGGTATATGGATTGGCTGCAATAATTATGGGACTAGCTGCGTTTGGCATCAAACATAAGCTTATAATTTACCTCGGGTATGTAGTTTTCGGTTCGGGATTTATATTTCTTGCACCCGGATTTTTCGAGTGGCTCACAGTTGGCAAAGCTCAAAATTTGATGGAACGCATGGACAACAGCAAAATGTACATTGAAGAAAGTAGGGAGTTTTTAGGCTTGGGAATTTGCCTTCTTTGCAACTCTTTGCTTTGGATTGGGACAAGTGGGGATAAAAAACCGCTCTAAAATCCATTCAATTGATTTTCATTTAAGTTCAACTACACGCTAACAGTTATAATCAAGTGCATTTCACAAAATATATTATCTTTTTTTTCATAAATGCCTTAATATTGCAGCCGTGTTTGGCTCAAAAATTTGGGTATATCGACACAGAGTTCATTCTCAGTAAAATAAAGGAATACAAATCTGCAGAAGAGGAAATAGATAAATTGGCGCAGAAATACCAAGTTGATATTTCAGGTATGTTTGGTGAAGTAGAGAAATTAAGGTCTGAATATAAGGCAGAAGAAATTCTACTTACAGAAGAAATGAAGAAGGAAAGAATGGACACCATTACTTTTCGCGATAAAAAAGCCAGAGATTTGCAACGAAAAGTATTTGGTTTTGAAGGTTTAATATTCTTAAAAAGACAAGAATTAATAAAACCGATACAAGACAAAGTATATGCAACAGTAGAAAAAGTAGCTAAAAAGAAGCAGTTGCAAATTATTTTCGACAAATCAAGTGAATTGATAATGGTTTATACCGATCCAAAGCACGATTACACTGATTATGTGCTAGACGAGCTAGGCTTGGGAGATAAAAAAGATGTAATAGACAACAAAAAGAAAAGTGAATATATTAAGGATTAATAGCTGAAAATTAATAATAACTTAATGCCTATACAGACACCCGAAGGCATATAACATTAAACCAAACTCCCCCTTCCGGGGTCAGGGGGCACATTACTCTAATGAAAATTAAGCACATTTTATTTTTAGCAGGTGGAATATTTATTGCCACGCTAGCCAATGCCCAGTTAAAACCATTAAGAATAGGATATACAAATGTAGATTATTTAATCTCGTTGCACCCTGACAGCAAAAAAGTAGATGCTGATCTTAAAGGATACAGAACCCAACTAGATAAAGAAGCGGAAGGATTAGGAAAAGAATTCAGAGAAAAATATGAAGCCTACGAAAAAGGCAGAAGCATGATGGCGGAGCCTGTGCGTGCTACCAAAGAAAAGGAATTGATGGAATTGCAAGAACGCATTCAGGAATTCCAAAAAAATGCTGAAGCTGATTTGCAAAAAAAACAAGTGGATTTGTTGCAACCTGTATTAGACAAAATACAGAAAGCTATTGATGCCATAGCCGATGAAAACGGATTCACTTATGTATTTAATAGTGATGCAGGCTACGGCACTACTCCAGTGTTGCTTCATGGCCCCGAAAAAGACAATGTGACAGAATTGGTACTGAAGAAATTAGGCATTACCCCTCCCCCACCTTCAGGAAAAGGAAACCCATCGATTCAAAAAGTAGCTCCAAAAAAATAAATGAAAGCCTCGACAAAGTCGGGGCTTTTTTCTTAGCCTATGCTGCCTCGATATTTGCAAAAAGGAGATACAATTGCCATAATTTCGACAGCAAGAAAAGTATCGATTGAAGATATATACCCGGCAGTAGAACTTTTCAAATCTTGGGGGTTAGATGTGTTGCTTGCTCCAAATTTATTTGAAGCTGACAACCAATTTGCAGGAACTGACGAGGAACGAGCTTCAGACTTGATTTGGGCTTTTGAAAATATTCAAATTAAGGCGATTATATGTGCTAGAGGTGGCTATGGCAGTGCTAGGTTACTGCAAAAGTTTGACCACCAAATATTGAAAGCCAATCCTAAATGGTTGGTGGGGTTTAGCGATGTTACCGTTCTACTTTCATTGTTGCACAAATGCCAAATTCCTTCCATACATGGCATTATGCCCTTGTTATTTAAAGAAAACGATGCGGGTAATTCTTTGCAGTCATTGAAAGATACCCTTTTTGGGAGACCAATTGCCATAGAAATTCATTCAAATCTACTTAATAGAACTGGGAATGCTTCTGGAATATTGGTAGGCGGGAATTTATCAATTCTTAATAATTTGATTGGAACTGAGGCTGACATAAATACCAAAGGCAAAATATTGTTTTTGGAAGATTTAGATGAATATCTTTATCATATTGATAGAATGATGCTTCATCTGAAACTGGCAGGCAAACTAAAAGATATAGCAGGATTGATTCTTGGGCATTTTTCAGACATGAAAGATAATACCATTCCGTTTGGAAAAACTGCATATCAAATAATAGCAGATGCCGTATCTGAATATAATTTCCCTATTTGCTACGGCTTTCCAGTGGGTCATCAATTCGATAATATGGCCTTAAAAGTGGGAATAATGGCTCATTTGAGCGTAGATGAACCAAAAGTTATATTTACTCAATAGAATCAGAAAGCATCTTCCAAATGCAAAATTTCTTCTTTAAAAGTTGTTTTCAAAATGGATACAATATCAAATCTGATGTCAGCCTTCCAGTCTTTTTCAAAAATATAGTTTTCGGCAGCTGATTTTACCAATTCTGCTTTTGCCTTAGTTACGTATTCTTCAGGAAAACCAAAGAATGAATTTTTCCTGAGTTTTACTTCTATAAAAATAAGGGTATTTTGGAAAGTAGCTATCAAATCTATTTCTGCACGTTTGTATCGATAGTTTCTCTCAATGATCTGATAACCTTTTTTGAGTAAAAAGTGAGAGGCAATCGTTTCGCCCAAATTGCCTCTTTCGGTTGTGGTCATTTTTATTTCGACAAAGCCAAAGCATTGTCCAGTTCCTTAAAAATATCGTCAATATGTTCTAAACCCAATGAAATTCGAATCATGCCGGGAAGAATTCCTACGGCTTCTCTATCGTCTTCAGTTAGTTTTGAATGCGTAGTAGAAGCTGGGTGTGTAACTATAGTACGAGTATCGCCCAAATTTGCAGAATGTGAAAACAACTCAAGTGAATTCAAGAATTTTCGACCCCTTTCTACTCCACCTTTCACCAAAAATGTAGCCAATCCGCCACCTTGTTTCATTTGCTTTTGTGCCAACTGTTTTTGTGGGTGGCTGTCTAAAAATGGATAAATTACGCGTTCTACTTCCGGATGTTTTTCCAAATATTGAGCCGTTTTCAGTGCGTTTTCACAATGTCTGTCCATTCGTACAGCCAAAGTTTCTAGGCTTTTTGATAATATCCACGAATTGAATGGCGAAAGAGCTGGCCCTGTGTGGCGTGCAAAAAAGCGAATTTCCTTTATCAAATCTGCTTTTCCTAGTATAGCTCCGGCAATTACCCGCCCTTGTCCGTCAATAAATTTGGTGGCCGAATGTGTAACCAAATCAATTCCGAATTTGGCAGGATTTTGCAAATAAGGCGTAGCAAAGCAATTATCTACATTTGAAATAATATGGTGCTTTTCACAAAGATTGGCCAAAAATTCCAAATCAATAAGTTGTAATGCCGGATTAGATGGTGTTTCCACAAAAAACATTTTAGTATTTGATTTTATGTGGCTCTCCCAGGTATCAGGTTTATCAATATCTACAAAAGTGGCTGAAATACCCCAATTTGGCAATATTTGGGTCAATATCTGATGAGTAGAGCCAAAAATCGAACGGCAGGAAATGATATTGTCGCCCGATTTCAATAAAGCAGCCATACTTGTAAACATGGCGGACATGCCCGAAGCTACTGCAATACCGTCTTCGGTACCTTCCAATTGGCAAAGTTTTTTTATAAATTCACTATTGTTCGGGTTTGAAAATCGGGTATAAATATTGCCAGGAATTTCATCTGCAAACAAAGCTCTTGCATGCTCTGCATCGTCAAATACAAAGCTTGAGGTGAGAAATAGTGGCGTGGAATGCTCTTTGTAAGTAGTTCTTTCAGATTGAATGCGAATGGCTTGCGTTTCGAAATTGGAAGTAGACATAAATGGTAACTGAATTTGACTGCAAATATAGAGCTATTCAGATGTATAATGCAGATTTGCCAAATATTATTTCATTAAGTATGCCTAAAATCAATAAATTAGAAATTAAATTTTAAATTATTCTAATTTTTAGTTTTGTGGTGTTCGACTATGCAAGTCGGACATACAACTTTACCATTGAACACTATATTAT
>CAZMFZ010000152.1:0-7040 GCA_964565665.1 uncultured Bifidobacteriaceae bacterium
TTCTTAATGTATACCAATTCTGCAATTTGTATACCTAATAGGGTTTTTAATACTTATGAATTTCAAATCAATCGTAAGGAAAATAGTACCGTTTTTTAGAAATTTTTATTTTTCAACGGGCTTTTTTTTATTGGCATGGATGCTCTTTTTCGATGCCAACGATTTTATAAGCCAGTACAGACTTACAGGAAAGCTCAATGATTTGCTTAAAGAGAAAGCATTTTATAGTGTGAAAATTTTGGAAGTGAAAAAGGAAAAAGAAGAGGTTTTTGGCTCACGAGATTTACTCGAAAAGTTTGCACGCGAACGATATTTGATGAAAAAACCAACAGAAGACATATATATACTCAAAGAAGATTGAGCTTTACGCATTCCTAATATTTTATGATTTCCCATCCTGGGCTTATTTCATTTTTAGTAGCTTCACTAGTTACACTGCTCCTCTTTATTCTCCACACGGTGTTGGGAGCAGATTTGAACCATAATGAAATACTCATTTTGGTATTTTTATTTCTGGGTACTTTGCTTTTAGTCTATATCACGCTCGAATATCTGATTTTCACAGAAATAAATAAAATATATTCTGTGCTTGATAAAATAAGGCTGAAAGATGATGAACTGAACCTAAAAAGCTTTAAGAAAACCAAGAACTTGCCCCTAAAAAGGAAGAAAATTTATGAAGAGGTATTTACATACGTCACTAAAAAGCAGGCTGAAATTCGCGAACTCAAAAAACTTGAAATTTTTCGTAGGGAATTTTTGGCAGATATTTCACATGAATTGAAAACCCCAATTTTCGCAGCTCAAGGCTATATTCTCACCCTTTTAGATGGGGCCATGAACGAAAAAGAAACACGAGAAAAGTTCTTGAGAAAAGCAGCCAAAAGCTTAGATGGATTAAATGAAATGGTAGCAGAATTACTAACACTCTCGCAACTGGAAACAGGTGAATTGAAGATGAATATAATAGACTTTGATATAAAAATATTAACAGAAGACATTTTTGATGTTTTAGAAGGTATAGCCAAAAAGAGAGATATTGAGCTTAAATATGCTGATCACTATAAGAATGTGATGGTGAAAGGCGATCCTTATCAGATAAAACAAGTGATGAAAAATCTGATTGAAAATGCAATTTATTATGGAGTAGATAAAGGAAAAGTAACTGTGGGCCTAGATACCGATAAAGAAAATGTGATAATTTCCGTAAAAGATGATGGTTTGGGCATAGCTCCAGAACATTTGAAACGCATATTTGAGCGATTCTATAGGATAGAAAAAAGCCGCTCAAAAGAAAAAGGTGGTACCGGACTTGGGCTTTCCATAGTGCAAGAAATAGTAGAGGCTCACAATTCAAAAGTATTGGTAACAAGCAAAGTGGGAAAAGGCACTACTTTTGCATTTATTCTTAAAAAAGGGTATTTGGAAACTTCCTATTTTAAACAGCCTGAAGAAACTACAATAAAAAAGGGAATATCTATGCTTAAATAATTTGAATGAAAAAACTTGATTTTGCCAACCTCATTGTGTTTGAAGATGCCGATTTTATTGCCATTAACAAACCTTATGATGTATCTACCCTTGAAGACAGAGACAAAACCCGCCAAAATATTTTACAATTGGCCAAAACTTATACCCACGATGCTCAGGTTTGCCATCGGCTAGATAGGGAAACTTCCGGCATATTGTTGATCGCCAAAAATCCAGAAGCATACCGCCATGCTAGTATGCAATTCGAAAACCGTGAAGTGACTAAAATTTATCATGCAGTAATAGAAGGCACCAAAAAGCTTGACAATGAAATGGTAGACATGCCTATTTTTATTATGAAAGATGGCTCAGTTCGCATTGATAGGGCAGAAGGAAAAGAATCAGCTACTATTTTCAATACTTTAAGGGCTTACAATCGCTACAGTTTGGTGGCTTGCTTGCCGATTACGGGGCGTATGCACCAAATCAGGGTTCATTTGTCTACTATTGGGCACCCTATAATTGCCGATGAATTGTATGGTGGTAAAGATATTTTTTTATCCAATATTAAAAGGAATTTTAAATTGAAGAAAGATACTGATGAGCAGCCCTTGATGCAGCGGGTAGCACTCCATGCTAAGTCACTCACATTCAATGATATATCTGGCAAAGAAATTACTGTAACTGCAGATTATCCTAAAGATTTTGCAGTCTTGATAAGGCAATTGGAGATGAATGTGTAGTCAATTGGAGAGAATTGAAATATTTCTGAAATGATAGTAAGTGAAATCTTATCATACCTTCAAACTGAATTGTTGTCCGTATCCAATATGGAGGAAGCCATTGGAATGAAGGCATATATGAAAAATAGATTTGAGTTTATTGGTGTTACTTCTCCAATTCGCAAGGATATTATCAAGCATAGTTTCACACTATTTACTATAAAAACAGAAACAGAATTATTTGAGCTTGTCACTAATTTATGGAAATTCCCGTATAGAGAATATCAATACATAGCTTTAGAATATTTATACAAATATAATAAGCTTATTTCGGAAAATTCATTAGCCAAATTTGAATATTATATTCTCTCTAAATCGTGGTGGGACAAGGTAGACGGATTGGGGGCAGATGCTATAGGGGATTATTTTTTACAATTTCCAACATATAAAGACAACAAATTGACTTTTGGCTTAATTCTAGCAATATTTGGCTACAAAGAGTGTGTATTATTCATCAATTATTCTACAAAGAGTATACAGACACCTCATGTCTTAAAAAGTGTATTTTGTTTTGTAAAAACTCAAATGAGTTCTTCATTCAAAAAGCTATAGGATGGGCTTTGCGACAATATGGAAAAACTGATGCCGATTTTGTAAAGGAATTTGTAAATACAAATCAGCTTAAACCTTTAAGTAAACGAGAAGCTTTAAAACACTTTTGACTAAGTGCAATTAGAATTCTATCAGCCAACCTACTAATTTTAAAGTAAATTGAACACAAACTCCACGGTTAATACCCGTGGGGTTTGTGTTCATATGTTATGGTGTAACTACCAAAATAGACTGCATGGTAGCATAATGTCCTGGATAGGTGCAAACTAATTGATAATTTCCAGGTGTTTTAGGAGCTTCAAAAAATATGGTTTCGGCTGTGCCTGGGCTTACAAGCTTGGTGTGATAAAGCACATCGTCCGATTTTGGCACATAGTTTAGTTTGGGGCCTTCCAAACCCATATTGGTGGCTGTTTCGCCTATTTCATCGGCTTTTCCTGGTTTTACAATTACCACATTGTGCTGCATATCGTCATTATTAGTAAATATTAATTTTACTTTTTGTCCAGCTTTGATGGTGATTTTGGCTTGGTCGTACATCAATCCCGGGCGTGTGCTTAGGTTGATTGTCTTATCAATAGCTGTCCACGCAGTAGGTTGTTTCGACATTGATTTGCCCACTGGCACATTTGCCTTAGGCTTTGCGAGAGGTTTCGGAGCTTGCACAGGTGTAGCAGTTTTGGCCTTCTCCATGGCCATCATCGAATGATCCATCTGCATAGGTTTAGCATCTACTGTCAATTTTTCGCCATCGGGAATTACCTTTAAGGTATAATAGGCAGCATTGTGGAGCAGACCTATATTATTAGCAGAAACTACATTATTCACTTTAATTTCATGTACATAACCCTCACGCAACAAATCAACAACCAAGCGTACTTTTTTTCCGTCTTCCGAAACTACCGCAGCCTTTATTGGGCAGATCGTATCGTTTATAATCGGGCTGCCATATTTTGAATGGTATTTATAAGTAAAACTTGTGACCGCATAATTTTTAGGATTTGAGGCCGATTTTTTATCTACAGGCAATAAGAATTCTATTTCAAATCCATCGGGTTTGGCTTTCACATCTTTCATCTCGAAGGGCGTTTTCTTTATCCATACTACTTTTTGTAAACCCCAAGGCGATTTGCCAATCGAACCCCAACCACGATTTGTCATTCCTACAAATAGTGAACCTTCATTCCCCCAAGCAAAACGTAAAATTCCTGATGCAAAATCTTTCCTGAAATCAAATGCTACACCTTGATATACACCTTTTACTTTTTCAAAATTTACACGCATTATTTTGCTTGCATATTGGTCGCCTACTAATATCTGCCCAGCAAAATAGGGGGCAAAATTGTTGCCTTCGGGTAAATAAATCATGTCGGAAGTAGATTGCCCTAGCATAGAATGCGGTAGCGTGATGGACTGTGTTTTCAAATTGGGAATTTTACTTACTGACTCAAACATAGGCCTTCCTACATCGGGCAAGTCATACACATTTCTATCAATTCCCAACACAGCATCATCTGTACACAAGTTCATTATTTTGCAAAATTGGTCATGTGTTAATTTAATAGGTGAATTAGGTTCGTTTGTCCAAACTAGGCCTGCTGGATTTCCTACAAAATCTCCTTTTGCACAATGCGTGATTCCGCCAGAACCCATCCAATCGCCTTGATTTTCTGTATAGAAATATTCGCCTGTTTCAGGATGTACAAACAAGCCGCAGGGCGAACGATGCCCGACAGACCAGGGTTCAATTTTGCCATCTGGGTATATTTTTAATAGCCAACCTCTGTAAGGTGATTTACTAGATGCCTCGTACCATTTACCGGCTTCAGAATTAAAGCCTACATTTAGAGAAACAATAAAATTACCGTCTTTATCAACCTTAGGTCCAAAACCATATTCGTGATAGTTGCCCGATAATGGCCATGAAGCTACTGTTTCATATACATCTGCTTTGCCGTCATTGTCGCTATCTATCAACTTTGTGAGCTCGCTTCGTTGCATGCAATATAAGTATCCGTCTTTGTAAGCTAAGCCCAATACCTCATTCATGCCCTCGGCAAATTTCAACACTCTAGGTCTGCTGTCGCTTTTCATTTCTGCATTATCAATAATGAAAACCTCACCTCTGCGGGTGGAGATGGCTAGCCTACCATCGGGGAAAGTGGCTAACCCACCTACCTCAAGGATTACATTTTCTGGCAATGGCACATTAGAAATATTGTAAAAATCGGCTTCTTCGAATTTAGAAGGCATTACTTGTGCTATGGTGGCTAAGCCTACCAGACAAGCAATGTAAATGGAAACGAATTTTATTGGTGTTTTTTTCATTATTTTTATCACTTTTTTATTGCCACAGTGTTAAAGCAATTGCAGCACATTTATATTTATTTAATTAATTATCAGTGTATTGAACTACCAGATGAATGAATATGAAACCTGCGAACTACCATCGGCAAACTGAAATGGGAGCAATAATTCCTTCATATTATTCACCTCTCTTAATATAGGTTTCGAATTAGTGGATTTTAATTTAATCATATATTCTTTATCACCTATCATATACCAACCATCTTTTTGAAGCACTATTTTAGAAGATTGAGCAACCAAACAATACAAATTGTTGGAAATTTCAGCTGATTTCACTTTGAGTGTCCTTCCTAAGATTTTGTTATTGTCCTCGGGAGCAAATATTTCTTCTATAGCCAAATTCCCTTTTTTATAATTAAAATGCGGAATACCTTGCTCATCAAATGCATAATTGATAAGCTTAAATGTTTTCTTTTCCTCTGTAGATAATGAATCGGGCCAAGCTGTATTTGCATTGGCCAAACTTGCAATTGAGGGTACTGGATTAAATTTTAACAAAGGTCCACCCAATGGTTCTACAGGGTCACCACCTCTACCATTCCATGCATTGACCATATCTAGAAAGCCTCCCTTCCAAATTTGTAGCAATGCATTGCATTGCAAATCAATGCTGGCGTTCAATTTAACAGGAAATCCAATTGAGGCTGCATGTGTGCGATTTTTGCCCTTGATGTCCCTCATGAAAGTACGACTCACCTTTGCCTCTTTTTCAGCATCTACTGCCATTGCTGGAAGTTTTGGAAATGGCGGCTGGGAGTTAAATTCGTGCAATGGGGTTCGTTTAATCCCTTGTCCTGAAATATACAGTCCAATTAATGGGGATGACCACGATGCAGTTTTCCAGTAGCTAATTGAGATTTTATTATTCCCTTCTTTTAGCAATCCAGTACCACTCAGTCTTTTTTCTGATATATTTGCAAATTTGTTTTTAACAATTGTGTCCCCATTTACTACTAGTTGAACAATCCCATTCTGGGTCAGCTCAAATAAGTATTTCCCGGCATTTTTTACTTTTATATTCCCCTCAAAAGACAGCGCAAAATTGTTAGTCAAATCCGCTAATTGCCATGTTATTAATTCAGTAGTTCCTGTTTTCTTGGGTTTAAAATCCCAAGTGTTGAATCTGTCACCAAATGCTTGTTCGTAATACTTGTATGTCAAAGGTGCGTCCCAACTTATTTTCTCTTTAGAATAATTTTTGTAAGTCACCTTTCTGAATGCAACTGGTCCATGATCGCCCTGAAAGCGAAGCACTCCCGTGGGTTTTTCTGGTGACAAAGAACCTCTCGTTTGGCCTAAAAGCTCTACGTTTTCATGAATTAACACTTCATTCAAATAAACATAGTTAATACGTGCATTGGCTGTTTTCTTGCCGTTTTCAAATCTTGGTGCATCAAAACTTATCCGTAATTTCTGCCACAATCCTGGTGCTTTACAGGCATTTTCGCGGGGTGCAATACCTAAAAATCCCTTTTGACCTTCAGGCTTCGATTCGTCCCAGCGTTCATAAATGCCACCACAATCTGACCCAGTTATTTTTGTTTTCCCCCAGCTATCTGCCAATTGTATTTCATAATTTCCCATTAAGTAGATTCCCGAATTTGAATTTTTGGCCATCATAAATTCAAGTTCCATATCCATATCGCCATGCTCAAAATTAGTAATTAGGTCTTTAGCACTTTCTCCAGCCTTGTTTAGTAGTACTCCTTTTCCGGCTGTAGATGAATAATCTTGTGGTTTCGATATATCCATATTTACATCGCCTACCACAGCCCAATTGGCCGAGGGGTTTAAAAATAAATTCAAGTCATCAAGCTTTAAATCAGTGGTTTGTGCAATAGCAAACAAATGAATTGCCATTGCCAATAC
>CAZMFZ010000153.1:0-6911 GCA_964565665.1 uncultured Bifidobacteriaceae bacterium
ATATTTTTCCTGAATATTATTTACTGAAAGTCAATCAATTCAACAACATTGCAAAAGATACTTTAGACGAATGGGTTTACTTTTTAAAAAACAGTGAAGTAAAAGACGATTTTAAAGCAAAAGGGCTTAAAGAAGCTGGTGAAGTGTTGGATATAATGCGTTTACCAAAAGATGATGAATATGGATACAATCGATATTTGGATAGCTTGCATTTAAAAGCAAGCGAAATCTATACTTTGCAGACAGAGGCAGAATTTAAACTGAAAACTGAAATTGCTAAAAATTTATTACCCATTGGACTCTCCACAGATGAAATAGCAAAAGCAACTGGTTTGACTATTATGCAAGTCGAAAAATTAAAGGCTGAAAAATAAATCTGCCTGTTATACAATATTTCTACTATATCTGGTCAAAAGAAATAATTGGGAAAAGATTGCAGAGTGTAGCTAAAGTGAATAAGGCAAAAAAGCCGAGGTGTCGGCACCGTATTTATGCAATTCACGAATAATAGACGAGCTAATGGCTGCGTATTGGGGCGATGTAATCAGAAAAATAGTTTCTAATTCTGGATTCAAGTGTTTGTTTACTTGCGATATGCCGTTTTCGTATTCAAAATCGGTAGTGTTTCTAAGCCCTCGCAGCAAAAATCTAGCGCCTTTCTTTTTAGCAAATTCAGAGGTGAGTTCATTGTAAATTTCAACCGAAACATTAGCATAATCAGCAAAAACCGCTTTTATTTTGGTAGATATTAATTCCACATCGAAATAACGCTTTTTAGAAGTATTGTAACCTACGGCAATTACAACCTCATCGAAAAGCGAAAGGCTGCGAATTACAATATCAAAGTGTCCATTGGTAAATGGATCGAACGAACCAGGGAAGAGAGCAATGCGTTTCAATGTTGATGTCAATTGTTGTTATTTTTTACTAGATAATCATCCCGGCCCCTACCGTCTCGTTGGTAAATTCATCTACCAATATCAAACTTCCTGTGCTTCTATTCTTTTTATAAGAATCGTAAAATAATGGAGAAGATGTTTTGATTTTAATTCTGCCAATTTCATTTACGCCTATAGATTTATCGTCTTCTATCTTTTCCAAAGTACTGATGTTGAGCTTATAATCAATAGCTTTTACAATGCACTTTGTCTCTTTGGTGGTATGTCGAATCAAATATTTGCCATTGGGCTGCAGTTTCTTATCAGTCATCCAGCAAACCATCAATTCAATTTCCTGCGAAGATTGAGGCAAATTATCTTCCTTGGCAAGCAAATCGCCACGACTGATGTCTATTTCATCTTCCAATGTAATGCAAGCCGAAGAAGGCGCGAATACTTGATTTATCGATTGATAAGAAAAATCTAATGTTTTAATCTTTGATTTTAAGCCTGAATTCATGGCTACAACTTCGTCACCCACCTTGAAAATACCACTTTCTATTCGCCCTGCATAGCCTCTATAGTCGTGAAACTGATTTGATTGCGGCCTGATAACATACTGTACTGGAAAGCGGGCATCTGTCAAATTCACATCATTATCAATATTTACACTTTCCAATGTTTCAATTAAAGTTTTTCCTTCGTACCAAGCAGTTTTTTCCGAACGATCTACCACATTATCGCCCAACAGTGCCGAAATTGGAATAAAGTGTATGTCTTTGATTTCTAGTTTGGTAGCGAAATCTTGATATGCCAATTTAATATTTTCAAAAGTCGCTTGGTCGAAATCTACCAAATCCATTTTATTTACACACACCACAATATGTTTGATATTTAAAATAGAAGCAATGATTGAATGGCGAAAGGTTTGCTCAATCACGCCTTTTCTGGCATCAATTAATATAATGGCAAGATTAGCGGTGGAAGCACCGGTCACCATATTTCTGGTGTATTGAATATGCCCAGGTGTATCTGCAATAATAAATTTCCGCTTTGGGGTTGCAAAATAACGATAAGCCACATCAATGGTTATGCCTTGGGCTCTTTCGTCTCGCAAGCCATCTGTCAGCAAAGACAAATCTACATATTCGTTTCCTTTGCGTCTGCTGGTAGCTTCTATAGCTTCGAGTTGGTCGGCAAAAATAGACTTGGTGTCAAATAAAAGCCTGCCTATTAAAGTACTTTTTCCATCATCTACACTGCCTGCGGTGGTAAATCGCAACAAATCCATATCCAAATAATTGTTCATTCTGCTTATTTTCGTTCTATTTTTGTGCAAATATAATTTCTAGTGGCTATCAGCCCGTAGTTATTGCAGTAAATGTTTGTATTGGGTTAAAATAATGGGGCTTTTAAATAAATTATTCAAAAATAAAGAAGAAACACTTCGTTGGTTTAAGGTTTTTGATACCAAAGAAGAAACTGAGAAAAATATCGCTTTAAATAAAGCCGTTTTGGTGCAAATTGAAGAAATGAAAATATGCCTTACTCGCACTGCAAGAGGCTATTTTGCTTTACAAGATGCTTGTCCTCACTTGGGAATATCTCTTTCGAAAGGGCATTGCAATGGCTTTGGAGAAATAGTTTGTCCTTGGCATGGATATAGATTTGACTTGAAATTAGGTCATGAAACTTCAGGACAAGGAAACGGGCTGGGAGCCGAGCTTTATAAAGTAGAAATGCGTGCAAATGGATTGTATATTGGGGTTAAATAAAAGATGGATAAATCGGAAAATTCTATAATCAGTGCTGAAAAATTCCTTGTCATTCAAACTGCCTTTATAGGCGATGCCATTCTAGCTTCTGCCATTTTAGAGAAGCTGCATTCATTTTTTCCTGAAGCACAAATAGATTACCTGATTAGAAAAGGAAATGAGCAACTATTTGAAAAGCATCCGTTTATCAAAAAATTATTGACTTGGGATAAGAAGAAAAGTAAACTCAAGCATCAGTTTGAAATCATTTCCCAAATCAGAAACGAGAAATATGACTACGTAATCAATTGCCAACGCTATTTTTCTTCAGGATTGTTCACAGTGCTTTCAGGAGCAAAATATACTATTGGATTTCAGAAAAACCCTCTCTCCTTTTTATTTAATAAAGTAGTAATACATAATTTTGACGGAATACACGAAGTAGAACGCAACCAAAAATTGATTGAATATTTCACAGATCAATATCCAGCCAAACCTAGACTATATCCAAATACAACATTAAAAATTCATCATTCAACATTCATAACAATCTCGCCTTCTTCCGTTTGGTTTACAAAACAATTTCCCAAACATAAATGGATTGAATTTATAGACAAAGTACCCGAATCAATAGAAATTCATTTGCTGGGTGCCTTCGCAGATAAAAATTATAATGATGAGATAATTGATTTAAGCAATAGAAAGTCAGGTATTTATAACAAAGCTGGAAAATATACCCTATTGAAATCTGCCGATTTGATGCAAAGTGCAATCATGAATTTTGTAAACGATTCTGCGCCAATGCATTTGTGTAGCGCGGTAAACGCCCCTGTTTGTGCTGTTTATTGCAGCACCATTCCTGAATTTGGCTTTGGCCCATTGAGCGATATTTCACATAGTATCGAAGTAGATGAAAAACTAGATTGCCGACCTTGCGGCATTCACGGGCATAAAGCGTGCCCAAAAGGTCATTTTAAATGTGCGGAAGATATTGAGATTGGGAAATTGATTTCCATTTTGAAATTGTAATGGTTTTGTAATAACTGGGATATGAATAATTTTTTGCCTAATAATCCCCGGGAGCTAATTTAAAAAGATAAAATATTCTTCTTAAAATTCAAATACAATTCCTTTTTTGCATCAAAATTATACACTTACTATCAGAATGCCCTTGCTGATGAATACTTAATTCCCCATTGGGGTAATGGGCTTTTATAAATGAAATACCTCCCAATTTCCAATGCCCTCTTTATTGAAAACCGCAATCGCTTAGCTTCGAAAATGAAGCCCAATTCCATCGCTATTTTCAATTCCAACGATATTATGCCTACAAATGCAGATGGCACCATGCTTTTCAGGCAAAATAATGATATATTTTACTTCTCTGGTGTAGATCAAGAAGAATCTACTTTGGTATTATTTCCAGATGCACCAAAGCCCGAATGGAAGGAAATGCTTTTCTTGAGAGAAACAAACAACAAGATACTAACATGGGAAGGCCATAAACTCAACAAAGAACAGGCTATTGAAACTTCAGGCATCAAAAATATTTATTGGAACAGCGAACTAGATACACTTTTACCACAACTGATTTTTGAAGCAGAACATATTTACCTCAATACCAACGAACATGCCCGTTCGGCCAATGAAGTGCAAACCAAAGATGAGCGATTTATCAATTCGATAAAAAACAAATTTCCACTTCACAATTTGGAAAGGCTGGCTCCGATTGTGGCTCAGTTCAGGTCAGTAAAACAAGAAATTGAAATAGAGCTGATAAATAAAGCCATTGAAATTACTGAAAAAGCTTTTCATAGAATACTGAAATTCATAAAACCTGGCGTTTCAGAATATGAAATTGAGGCTGAAATCACGCATGAATTTATCCGAAACAGAGCTACTCGACATGCCTATACACCAATAATAGCCTCTGGATCAGATAGTTGCGTACTACATTATAATGACAACAACAAAATATGCAAAGATGGAGATTTACTATTGCTCGATTTCGGAGCAGAATACGCCAACTATGCTGCCGATTTGACCAGAACAATTCCTGTAAATGGGAAATTTAATCCCCGACAAATACAGGTGTATAAAGCTGTACTGCGTATTCATAAAGAAGCAAGAAAAATGCTCGTTTCAGGCACTTTATTAAATGAATATCAAAAAGAAGTGGGCAAAATAGCCGAAAAAGAAATGATAAGCTTAGGCTTATTAAACCCATCAGAAGTTGAAAATCAGGACGATAATAAGCCACTATACAAAAAATATTTTATGCATGGCACATCACATTTTTTAGGGCTCGATGTACACGATGTAGGCAACCGATTTAAACCCATGCAACAGGGAATGATTTTCACTTGCGAACCCGGAATATATATCAAAGACGAAGGCATTGGCATTAGGCTCGAAAATAATATTTTAATTACAAAATCAGGAAATATCGATTTAATGGAAAAAATTCCGATTGAGATTTCTGAGATTGAAAGCTTGATGAAAAGCCTGTAATCTATTTATTGTACACTCATTAAAATAAAATTCATGGTGATTTTGGTTCTATCAATAAATAACCTTATTCTTGAAATGAAAGTATAAATCAAAAGTATAGATTTTAGATTTATCTACTGACCATGCGTTCATTTTGTGTTACTGATTTTAAATTTGTATTTATTTTTAGAAAGCATTTTATTATTATAATCGTGAGAATATCTACAATTTTTCTTTTCCTAATTTTATTTCTTAGCACAGGTTTCACCCAGCCAGATGCGGTAGCTTACTATGATATGGGTGTAAAAGACTTAAAATCAAAGGATTATATTAAAGCCATTGGCGATTTTACTAATGCAGTTTCAATTCGTGCCAATTATGCAGAAGCATATTTGCAACGAGCAAAAGCCAAAATTATGTTGGGTGATGAAATGGGCTTTGTAAATTCTGAATCATGTGCCGATTTGGTATCTGCTATGCGATACGGCAATATGGAAGCTATGGATTTACTCGAAAAGCATTGCATGGGCGAATGTTTCGACAATAAACTTGCCTTTGAAGAACCAGAAATGGTTTACTGTGGCGATTTCAGCAATAAAGTTTTGCCTGATTTGCCTGCTCAATCAAATTCACTTATCAATATTGTAAAACTCAACTTATTCAATAACAAACTAGTAAAGATTTCTGACAATTTCGGTTCACTTTACACGCTTGTTTCACTTGATTTGAGCAGCAACAATATATCTGAAATATCGGCTTCTATTTCAAAACTTTCACTTTTAAAGGAGATAAACCTTAATAAAAATAAGTTGACAACGCTTCCTTTCGAGTTTGGAAATTTGGATAATCTCAAGTTTTTGTATTTAAGAAGCAACTATTTGAATGAATTGCCCAAATCAATTGCACGATTAAAAAACCTTGAAATGCTCGATTTATCTTTAAATAAGCTCACATCTATTCCGCTTGAAATCGCAAATTTAAAAAATCTAAAAACCTTGAATTTGGTTGGTAATGAAATATCAAAAGAAAAACAAGCCATAATTTCAAAGCTACTTCCGAACACTAAAATATACTTTGAATAGTGGTTTGACAAAATAATAATTGTCAAAATCAGCTTGAGACCATTATTTTTGGCAATGCAAATTGTAACTGAGCTACATTATTTCCCTTCCATACCATCTTTTTCCTGCTTGCTAAAAGCAGATAAAATAATAGTTGAAGCCAATGAAAATTTCCAAAAACAGACCTATCGCAATCGATGCTATATACTTTCTGCAAACGGAATTAAGGGGCTAACCATTCCCATCTTAAAAACCGAAAGCAAATTTATTAGAGATATTAGAATAGATTATTCACAAAAATGGGAGCAAATTCATTGTAGAAGCCTGCAAGCTGCGTATGGAAAATCAGCTTTTTTTGAGTTCTATTTCCCTGAATTTCAAAAAACAATACTGTCAAAAAAACAGTATTTATTCGATTTAAACCTAGAATTACTGTCAAAATGTCTTATATTCTTGAAGGTTCAAAAAGAAATGCACATTTCTAAAACCTATCAAAATGAATATACAGGTGATATTGTGGATAAAAGAAATCTTTTTGATGAAAAGCTAGTGTACCCTTGTGCATCTTTAGAAAGTGACAAATACTATTTTCAAGCATTTGGCAATGTATTTGTAAAACACCTCTCCATTATTGATTTATTGTTCAATGAAGGAACAAATGCGAAAGAATACTTGTATCATAGTTGAGCAATTAGTAGATTTTGTTTTAAATAATGTATATAGATAAT
>CAZMFZ010000154.1:0-453 GCA_964565665.1 uncultured Bifidobacteriaceae bacterium
ATTAAATTATTTTAAAGGGAAAATTCCAGTCTATTTTAGGGGCGATTCTAATTTGCTTGATGAAAAACGGGGCTTAAAAACATTCTTAAGAAGGTATTTTTTACATTGGGTTTATTCCAAAATTGATTTGGCTTTCTATGTGGGCATAGAAAACAAAAAGTACTACTTAAAACACGGCCTGAAAGAAAATCAATTAGCATTTGCTCCACATGCCATAGAAAATAATCGATTTTATGATACGAGTGGAAGCCTCAAACAAAAAGCAGAGGAATGGCGTACTCACTTAGGCATTAAGGACAATGATAAAGCCATACTTTTTGTAGGTAAATTTATTGTAAAGAAAAACCCAATGCTTTTGTTAAATTCCTTCAAACACTTGAATGTCAATAACATACATTTAATCTTCGTAGGCAATGGCATTCTAGAGAATGAGTTGAAATCAAGCTCGAAAAC
>CAZMFZ010000154.1:463-6698 GCA_964565665.1 uncultured Bifidobacteriaceae bacterium
TTTCCAATGTTCACTTTATCCCTTTTCAAAACCAATCGCAAATGCCTGTGATATATCGATTGGGCGATGTATTTTGCCTGCCTTCTAGCGGACCAGGCGAAACTTGGGGATTGGCTTCAAATGAAGCTATGGCATGCGGAAAACCAATAATAGTGAGCGACAAATGTGGTTGTGCTGCCGACTTAGTGAAAGAAGGAGAAAACGGATATATTTTTGAATCGGGCAATGAAAAACAACTTACAGAATTACTTGATAAAATGCTGGCATTCAATTTAAAATTAATGGGGCAAGCTTCTCAGAATATCATTAACCAATATTCAATTAAAGAAATTGTGAATGCAGTTGAGCTTACATTTCAAAAGAGCTTTTAATTTATGAAAATTCTTCACATAAGTCCGTCATATTTTCCCGCTTTCCAATTTGGCGGACCCATTCAATCAGTTCATTTACTCAATAGAGAGTTAGTAAAATTAGGAGCGAGTGTAGATGTTTTTACTACCAATGCAGGGCTTGATTCCAACACTTACAATTCTGCTCAATGGACTGATTTACAAGGTGTTAAAGTTAAATACTTTTCATTTTTCGGATATATACACTACAATTTTTCAATTCCAATTCTTATTGCATTAATTAAAAATGTAAAGCATTACGATGTAGTACACATCACAGCTGTGTGGAATTTTCCCGTTTGGGCGGCTTGCTTTGCATGCTGGTGTCACAAAAAGCCTTACATTATTTCGCCAAGAGGCACAATTTACCCAGAAACTATTGCCATCAAATCTTCATTATTCAAGAAATTATACTATTATTTTGTAGCAAAAAAATGCCTTTTGAGAGCTTCTGCCATTCATTTTACTTCAATAGATGAAGAAGAAAAAGTAAAAACCTTTCTGGCATTAAAAGTCAAAAGTATTGTGATACCAAACGGTATTAATTTAGATGAATTCAAAATAGAAACTTCACCAATTCAAAATTATACGTGGCTTCAAAAGCCTTATATTTTATTTCTTGGCAGAATAAACCACAAAAAAGGACTCGACATACTGTATAAGGCATTTGCTGAGATAGCAAAGCAAAACCCTACCGTTAAATTAGTAATCGTAGGGCCTGATAGTGACAATTACACATTGGTACTTGATAAACTTGCTGAAGAGTTGCACATTACAAATCATCTGATATATGCAGGTCAATTAGAAGGCGAAGTTAAAATTATGGCCTATAAAAATGCTTTGTGTTTTGCTCTTACTTCTTATTCTGAAAACTTTGGCATGAGCGTAGTAGAGGCTTTAGCTTGTGGTTGCCCAGTAGTTATCTCCGATAAAGTGGGTATTTTCCCTGAAATTAATAATAACAATGCAGGCTTGGTTACTACCCTCGATTACTTAGAAGTGGCAAAAGCGATTAACACCGTGCTTTCAAACCCAATGCTGAGAGACGAACTTATAGAAAATGGTTTGGAAACAGTTGAAAAACTGTATTCAATAGAAGGTGTAGCTCTAAAATTTATCCAATTATACAAGACCCTAACATCGCATGCAAAATGAACTATATCCATGAAATTACCACTTACCTCAACACAGAAATCCCACTTCAATACCAAGAAAGCTACGACAATTGCGGGCTGCTGGTAGGCTCACCAGACTTTGAACTAAAAAATGTATTGGTTACGCTCGATGTTACCGAAGATGTTATCAACGAGGCATTTATGAATGAATGCAACTTGATTGTGGCTCACCATCCTATTATTTTTAAAGGATTGAAAAGCATTACAGGCAAGAATAATTTCGAACGCGCCATTATCAGAGCTATAAAAAACGACATTGCAATTTTTGCCATACACACCAATTTAGATAATATTTCTGGGGGCGTAAACTTCAAGATTGCCGAAAAACTAGCCTTGACAAACATAAAAATACTTGCGCCCAAGTTTGATTCACTGAAAAAATTAACAGTTTTTATTCCCATTGAAAAAGCAGAGGAATTTACAAAAACACTGCACAATGCGGGAGCTGGCAATATTGGCAATTACCAAGAGTGCAGTTTTACATCAGATGGCATGGGCACATTTCGCCCCAATGAAAAATCAAATCCTGCAATAGGGCAAAGAAATAAGTTGGAGCATGTAAGGGAAACAAAAATTGAAGTGATTTTACCCTCACATGCTGAAAAAAATATACTTACGGCCATGCAAAAGGCGCATCCTTATGAAGAAGTGGCTTACTATTTGTCGAAATTAGACAATCAAAATCAAAATTTGGGAAGTGGTGCTATTGGTGAATTGCCAAACGAAATGCGAACCGAATATTTTTTGGATAAAATAAAAGCAGTTTTCAGAGCAAAAACAATACGCCACACCAAGCAAATAAAAGCCACAGTAAAAAGAATAGCCATTTGCGGGGGCGCAGGTAGCTTTTTATTGAAAAATGCAATGGCTCAAAATGCCGATATTTTTATCTCCTCTGATTTCAAATACCACGAATTTTTCGATGCAGACGACAAAATAATGGTGGCCGACATTGGGCACTATGAAAGCGAACAATACACAAAAGATTTGTTACAGGAAATAATATCAGAAAAATTCCCTAATATTGCAGTCCTTTTGTCAAAAGCCAACACCAACCCCGTCTTTTATACTTAAAAATTGCATGGAACAAACCGTAGAGCAGAAACTAGAATCCCTTCTTAAGCTGCAAGCTATAGATTCTAATATAGATGATATAAAGAAAGTGAGAGGCGATCTTCCTGAAGAAGTTCGCGATATTGAAGATGAAATTATTGGCTTTGAAACCCGAGTGGGCAAATACAATGAAGAAATAAAATCGTTTGATGAAATAATTACTGGTTTTAAAAATGCCATAAAAGATGCTGAAAAACTCATAAAAAAATATGAAGATCAGCAATCGAATGTGCGTAACAACAGAGAGTTTGATGCCATTGCTAAAGAAATAGAATTGCAACAACTCGAAATTCAGCTTTGCGATAAGAAAATCAAAGAGGCTATTTTTAAAATAGACCAAAAAAAGAAAGATATTGAAGGCACAACTGGTGCGTTGGATGCTAGAAAAGCTGATTTGAATGTGAAGAAATCTGAGCTAAACGTAATAATAGCCGAAGGAGAAGAAGAAATAAAAGTATTGATGAAAAGCCGTGAATCTGCATCGAAAAATGTAGAGGAAAAACTTTTCACTTCTTATATGAGATTAAGAAACAATTTCCGCAATGGGCTGGCAGTAGTATTTGTAAAGCGTGATTCTTGTGGAGGATGTTTCAACCAAGTGCCACCACAACGCCAAGCTGAAATTAAGGAAAAGAAAAAAATAATTGTTTGCGAGCATTGCGGCAGAATATTGGCAGGTGTAGAAATGATAGCCATACCAGAAGTAGTAGCCAAGAAAGGAAGCTCACTCAAAGAAGTAAAAGAAGCCGCCAAAGAAAAAGAATTGGCTTTGTAGCAGCATAAAATAATAGAAAGGGTTCAATTTTTCAATTGAACCCTTTTTTTAAGGTGTCAAAATACCTTCTCTATGAATATATTGATGATTTCAATAAATATAAGCACAATAACTATCCATTCTAAAAACGAACTTTCACGGTGCTGGAGCAAATCGGTGAAAAGCTTCATGTTGTTTTCCACTATTCGCAGCCTATAATCTACATCACGAAACCGGATGCTGATTTCGAAAATATCTTTTAGGCCTTGGTCTACTTTCGAAAGGTATTCATCGTCCCACACCGACTCTGGATTGTCAAGAATATATAGATTATCGAGAATGCTATTTTTAATGTTTAAAGTTCTGCCAATGAACCTCAGCAAATCTTTTTTAGGAATTTTTATCTTCCCATACTTTTCAAGTTGTTCTGTAAATTGCTTTGTACCTTCCAAAATATCGTAACTGAGCGATTCATAATAGTCCATTGCTACGCTTTGCCCTACGTGAAGCATACAGATGCGCACTACTTTTTCATTTAGTTCTGGCACAGAAATAGAATTGTGCTTGAAAGCAATTTTCTCATTGGGTTTTACTTCCACAAGAAAATCGTCACTGTATTCTTTATCGATATTTTTATCGTAAAACTGACTTAGAAACTTAAGTATATTGCTCTTTTCCAGCACATTGTAGCCACCCAATACTACAATACCATAGTTAAATACGTTGAGAAATTTGCCTTCTTCTAACACATAAAACAGCTCATAAACACTTGCAATTGTAGGCTCAACTTTAAATTCTTTTCTGAGTTTGCGAATGTTAATTTGCTCGGCCAACTGAAAAGCTTCTATTTTTAGATGGCTCATAATGGTATGTGAATTAAAGTATCCTCTAAATTAGTGAAATTATAATTACAATCGTTCCTTGTAATTGTTCGGGTAGAGGTGGTTGAAAAGAAAAACTACGAATTTTATTAAATTAGAAATTTGGTTCTGGATAATCGCCTGGTTTACCAAGGTCTATCCCTTTGTTCTTATCTTCATTATCCCAGTTTTTACTTTGCATTTTTATGGTGTTATCGCCACCAAAGCCACCATTGCCTTTTACATTAGGAAAGTTCATATCGTTGCCGAAGTTTGTTAGGCTATTGGCATCTACAGGGGAATCGCCTTCCAAATCGCAAAATTTTGTGTATTTGCCAATATAACGAAGCTTCACTGTATCTACAGGGCCGTTTCTGTGCTTGGCCACTATCACCTCGCCCACGCCTGTGGTTGGCATTCCGTTTTCGTCTTCGGTAAGGCCATAATATTCGGGTCGATAAAGGAACATCACCATATCGGCATCTTGCTCAATAGAGCCTGATTCACGTAAATCTGATAGTTGAGGGCGTTTGGAAGTGCCTCTGGTTTCAACCGCACGGCTTAGTTGCGAAAGGGCAATTACCGGAACTTCCAATTCCTTCGCCATACCTTTGAGTGAGCGGGAAATATAGGCAATTTCTTGTTCACGATTGCCCGAGGCTTTGCTGCCATTATCGCCACTCATTAATTGCAAGTAATCGATTACTATCAATTCAATATTGTGTTGGGTTTTGAGTCTGCGGCATTTGGCTCTTAATTCCAACACACTCAAAGCAGGAGTGTCATCTATAAATATTTTAGCTGACGACAACCTGCCTACTTTTTGAGTTAGTTGTATCCATTCGTGTTCGGCCAATTGGCCTTTTTTTATTTTCTCCGATTCTATTTCCGACTCCGATGAAATCATTCTGAGCATGAGCTGAATATTCGACATCTCAAGTGAAAATATGGCACAGGCACGGTTGTGATCTACGGCTGCATTTCTAATGGTGGAAAGCACAAAAGCCGTTTTACCCATAGCTGGGCGAGCTGCCACAATTACCAAATCGCTTTTTTGCCAGCCGGAAGTAAGCCTATCTAGATTAGTAAAGCCGCTTGGCACACCAGTTAATCCATCTTTATGTTTTCGTTTTTCCTCTATTTCCTTTAATGCTTTTTGAACCAAAGTATTGGTACCTTCATAGTTCTTCTTTTGCAACTGTTCTGATATTTCAAACAACTTTTGTTGAGCCCCATCAAGAATATGAAATACATCTTCAGTATCTTCATGTGCTTCTTTAAATACCTGTGCCGATATGGTGATGAGGCAGCGTTTGAGGTAATATTGCACCATTATCCGCCCATGGTATTCTATATTGGCAGCAGATTGTATATTAAATGTAAGCTGCGAAATATAAAAAGCCCCGCCTACAAACTCTAGCTGACCGTTGAATCGCAATTCGTTGGTAACAGTGCGAATATCAATAGGCTCCGATTTATTGGAAAGATTGAGAATGGCCTCATATATTTTCTTGTTTTTGTCTTCATAAAAGGCATCAGGACGCAAAAAATCGGCCACTTTTGAAAGTGCTTCTTTGTCTATCAATAAGGCACCGAGTACTGATTGTTCTAAATCCGGGGCTGCGGGTTGGGCTTTGTCTAGGCCGAAAGCGGTAAAAGCTTTGGGTTTGTTTTGTATTCTTTTTGTTGATTGATTGCCGATTGCTGAAGATTCCATAAGTAAACAAAAGTATTACAAAGCTTTACCCAATTATACCATTTTTATTAACAAAGTTATTCACATAGGTTGTTCGTTACCAATGGTTGTATACCTTGGTAATCGAATTTCTATAACAAACGATTGCCAAGGCTTGTATATACCTTGTAACTAATTCTTGATACAAACGATCGCCAAGGCTTGTATATACCTTGGAACTAAATTCTTGATACAAACGATTGCCAAGG
>CAZMFZ010000155.1:0-809 GCA_964565665.1 uncultured Bifidobacteriaceae bacterium
TTTTACGACCAGTCAGGCCCGTATCGCCATGCGGGCCGCCAATAATGAACTTTCCAGTTGGGTTAATGAAATATTTGATTTGAGCATTGAACATGCGTTGCACTTTTATAGGCAATTGTTTTTTAACTAATGGAACCAAAATGTTTTTCACATCTTTTTCAATTTGCTCTTGCATAGCTTTTTCAGCTTTAGCATCGCCACCTTTCACAAACTCATCGTGTTGGGTAGAAACTACGATTGTATCAATTCTTTTTGGGCGACCTTTATCGTCATACTCAACTGTAACTTGCGATTTGGCATCGGGACGAAGGTATTTCATTCTTTTTCCTTCCTTGCGAATATCGGCCAATATTTTCACCAATAAGTGGGAAATTTCTAGCGTGATTGGCATGAAATTGTCAGTTTCGTTGGTCGCATATCCAAACATCATTCCTTGATCTCCAGCACCTTGTTCTTTAAATAAACCTTCGCCTTCATTTACGCCTTGGGCAATATCAGCCGATTGGGCATGAATAGCATTGATAATACCACAAGAAAGATAATCGAATTGGTATTCAGCCTTTGTATAACCGATTTTTTTAACAGTTTCACGCACTACTTCTTGCACATCTACATACGCATTGGTGGTGATTTCACCTGCTACGGTTACGAGACCGGTAGTAACCAGCGTTTCGCAAGCTACGCGAGAATGTGGGTCTTGAGCCAACATGGCATCAAGGATTGCGTCAGAGATTTGATCTGCCACTTTATCCGGGTGGCCTTCGGATACTGATTCTGAAGTGAATAAATAAGCCATTAGATTGAATTAG
>CAZMFZ010000155.1:909-6589 GCA_964565665.1 uncultured Bifidobacteriaceae bacterium
TGATTATGAATTAGTGATTATGAATTAGTGATTATGAATTAGTGATTATGAATTAGTGATTATGAATTATTTACTAATTAATAATTAAGCATTACTAATTATTAAAGTGGCTGCAAAAATAGATTTATTATTGAATTAAATACCTTAATTAAAGAGAATTCCTGCCCAAATGAGTCACATGGCTTTTCTGCTAGTAGCGCTGTAAATCCTGTAAGGAAAATCAGCTAATGCCTGCCATAGTTAAAAGCATATCCAATTCTTGCTCTGAGAGGTTATCCTTGTCTGATTTGTCGTAAATAGAAAGCAAAATAACTGTTTGAGAAACGATTTTTATACATGTTATCACCCTGCTTCCTCCCTGCAGCTTCCAAATTTTTGATAAGCTTAAAAGTATGCGGATTGGTGAGTTCTACAGTTATCGTTTGCATAGATATGCTTTTTTATACAAAAATAGGATTTTATGCTGCCATTTTTGATTTCTGGAATACGATTTTAGCCTTACGAACCAAAAAATATTCTCGAAAGTTGAACCCTTTTGGGACAGTTGGATTTTATACTGCTCAATTAACTAAAATTCCTGCCCACAATCCGCTCATAAAACAGGCCAAAGAGGCTGCTAGCAATGCACGCAAGCCTAATTCGGAAAAATTACTTCGCTGACTTGGTGCCAATACACTCATAGCACCTACCTGAATGGCAATGGAGCTGAAATTGGAAAATCCGCACAAAGCGAATGTAGAAATGTATACCGACCTAGCACTTAATGTGCCTGCATTTTTCATTTCAGAAAGGCTGAGGTAGCTTACAAATTCATTAATCACCGTTTTTTGCCCCAGCAAGCTACCTACTTGTAAAGTTTCGTACCAAGGAATACCCATAAAAAATGCAAATATGCGATACACCTGCCCTAAAATATATTGCATATTAAGCACTACAAATCTGCCAGATGTAGATGAATATATCAAATCATTAAGCCCTGTAATAGCTCCGAACTTCTCAAAACCGAAATTTACAAGTGCTATTAAAGCAATAAAAGCCAGCAACATTGCCCCTACATTGGCCGCTAATTTTACCCCATCAGATGCCCCAATTGAAAGGGCATCGAGTAAATTTGCACCAAAACTCTCGCGATTCAATTTCAACTCTTGATCTACCTGTTTAGTTTCGGGGTACAATATTTTGGCAAATACAATGCTTGCAGGCACATTTATAATAGAGGCTGTAAGCAAATAGGAAGCAAAAGCAACTTTCGAGGCGGTATCATTTCCGCCTAAAAATTGAATATAAGCAGCCATAACGCCCCCAGCAATGGTGGCCATACCTCCCGTCATCACACACATAATTTCCGATTTGGTCATGTTGGCAATGAATGGCTTTACCAAAAGCGGGGCTTCTGTTTGCCCTAAAAATATATTGCCCGCAGCAGATAAACTTTCTGCCCCTGATATTTTCATGGTGCGGCTCATAAGCCATGCCATACCAAATACTATTTTTTGCAATATGCCTAAATAATATAACCCTGAAGTGAGTGTAGAAAAAAATACAATGGTGGGCAATACCTGAAAGGCAAATATGAAACCCAAGTTATGCTTTACTTGGTCTGATGCCATGCTATTGCGAGCCAAATCGCCAAATAAAAATTGCGCACCTACAAGCGAAAAATCTAGCACACGCACAAAGCACTTGCTAGCAAATTGAAATCCTTCAACAAAAAAAGGTGTTTTTAAAAGCAATACAGCCAGTATAAATTGCAGCACAAGCCCCGAAAATACCAAGCGGTAGTTAATTGAATTTCTTGCTGAGGAAAATAAATAAGCAATTAATAAGAAGAAAAGATAGCCAACTATGGCTTGGAAATAGGGCATCAGGCAGGTTTCGGATTATTGATTTTCCAATAATACAAAATTATAAACAAGGTTAAATAAGGGGTATGCAGTAATTTTTTCAAATACAGTACTACCCCAAATCCTAACTGATAGCTATGGGTGGCCAAACTGATAATAGAAAAGAAGAATATAAGCACAATTACTATGGCAAAAATGAATAATATACCATTCAATACATTTTTATATGGGAATAAAAACCAAACACAGCCTAGGCTAAGTAAAGAAAATAGGATTGTAAAACTAACTGTAAATGCCCATTTGTAGCCTTGCTGCCAAAGCAGTGAAATTGAATTGAAGTCTGTAGGGTATTTATCACTTGAAAACTCTTTGTGAGTGTGAAACTGCTGGGCAAAAAAATTTTCGATATTTGCTCTAAAATAAATAAGCAAAAGCATTGATAGCATGCAAATGGCTGACAAAAATAAATTACGCCAAGCCATAGTCCTAAATACCATTGTAGGAGTGGTTACAGTTGTTTTTCAGAACGTAACTCTTGAATCTGTCCAAGCGTTAAACCAGTATCTTCTGCAATATCGTCATTGGAAAAGTTACGCTTAATAAGTTTGAGTGCAATTATTAATTGAGCCTCTTCTCGCCCCTTCTCGCGTTCAAGCCTAATTACTTGCCTTTTCATAACTTTAATTTTCGACAACTCCCATTCCTCAGCACTCACATTTTCCATACTGGCCACTTCAGTAGCCCTTTTTATACCTTCGTTTTGGGAATTTACATTTGGGTTTTCAGGATGGTGAATACTTTCATAGATCAAATCTAACCAATCTCGATAGTTTCGAGGCGTATCTTCACCTTTATAATTGGGATTCAAATAAATTAGTTCGTGATTGAATAATTTGCGTTCTATCCCGTTTAGGTTTTTAGGGTTTAGTATTAAAATAAGCACCTCATCATCATAAAATTTACCTGTTTTTATGTTAATTTTATATGGTGCTGTCATTACCACAATAGTGTAAACAGTACACTCAACCGAGTAATCTTTTGAATTACGCTGTTGCTCTGTAATGGCTTGCAAATGATAATGTAAAAATCTGTCGAAATTGTGGTCGTATTCAACTTTCTGAATCTCAATTACTATTCTTTTTTGGCTATCCTCAGCAAAAATATCATACTTGAAATTAATATTTCCTAATTTGGGGTGAAAGGCCTTTTCTGTTTCAATTTTATCAGGATTAACTTCTATGCCAACAATGTCTTTCACAAAAGCTTTAAAACTATTTTGTCAGTAAATGCTTTTTTGAAAAAAACTTCATAGTCTAATCTTGCGAGTGTCATCGTAAGCCTCTTTCTTTATTTGTTTACCAAAATTACGATATTTCTGCAATATATTTTTTGTGTCCCTACTTATGCCACTTTCTAATTTTGAGAATTTAGAAATCCATACAATCCAAAGTACTACTACTATTACATACATTATAATTAAATAGGTGTATTTGTGGTTGAATTGAAAAATCTTTAAGTCTTCATAGTGGTCGATAGCAAGCATAGCAACTCGTAAAACATTACAAGCATACAAAAATGCTACACCCAATATTATATAAATGATTTTGAGCCACCATTTTCCCTCAAATATTATGATGAACCCTGCAAAAATGGAGAAAATCTCAAAGCCATTGCAGCCTGCTGAAATATGAACAGTAGAGATAATATTCACACAAATACTGGTGCCTTCAAGGCAAGTATTATAGCCAAATAAGCCCACCAACCAGTGGCCGCCATTGGCTACAGCTTTGTTCATCCAATCGTCAAATCCATTGGGTTGCATTATCAGGTGATACACTACATACCAAGATACAAATACCAAAAATGCCTTTAAAACATAACTAAGCAGCTTTTTATCTCTCATTCGGTATTATAAAATTGATTGTTCAAAATGCGTAACCCAAGCTAATGCCAAACCTGAAGGGAAACGAAAACTTATTTCCATTGATTGTTTGATTAAATATTCTGTTGTATTCTTCATTGTCTGCGAAGTTTTTACTGAAGGTTTTATACCCAAGCCCAACTCCAAAGTAAACATCAATTGTGAAGCCGCTACGGTCGAAATTTTTCATTAATCTATCCCCAAGCAAAATATTAAGTTCATAATTATTTTCTTTTACTTCCAATTGCTGTACATTCCAAATGGTAGCTGCTATTGTTTCGGTGGTATCTACTACTTTTGAATTGTGTATTATCGATCGCCCTCTAATTTCCCCTGCAATGTAAGGCATACCTATAAAATCAGCATTATAAAAATAGTGTTTGTACCTAAAACCATAGCCAAAGCCTTGATAAGAATCGGTTTTGAAAGGCAGTTTTTGGTGATCGTTGAAAAACGGATTTCTATAATAGGCAAGCGATACTTCAAATCCCCATTTCTGTTGCACATAGTACTCTATGTTTATTGGGAAATTATTTCCCAAGGCTAAATTCAAGGGCTCGGCACTTAATATAAATGTTTTATAAATGAGCGGATCAGGCTTATAAAATCGAAATTTGAAAGGTCTTGGTTGTTTCGCAATAGGTTTCTTGTTGGGCTTTTTCACCAAAACCATTGAATCTTGCTTAGGTTTCAAATTTTGGTTTTCCTCCTTTTCATCGTAATAGGTTTTATAATAGCCCGCTATGGTGCCGTCTTTTTTATAAAGTTTCCACACACCTATTTTGCTACCATTATTTAACATTCCTTCCATTTTTTTGGTGCCATCTTCGTAAAAACCTGTATACCATCCTTCTCCATTAAAGTATAGACATTCTCCTTCTTTTAAGCCTTCCTCATAAAAATATTCCCATTTGCCATCAAATTTTCCTTTTTTAAATTGCCCCCTAAGTTTTGGCTTGCCATTGTCGTGATACTCAGTATAATTTCCATTTCCTTCTTTAAACTCGCCTAGGCCTTTGGCTTTGCCAGAGCTGTAAAACATTTTCCATCCTCCCTCTTTTTGGCCATCTTTTTCTTCGCCTTCCGAGCTTACATTTCCATTTTCATAATAATACCGCCAAAAACCATTGGTTTCACCTTTCTTATATTGCCCAAAGCTCGATGGATTTCCATTTTCATAATAATACTTCCACACTCCATCTTTCATCCCAGCCGATTCTGTTCCTATGGCTTTTAATTTTCCATTGGGATAATAATATCGCCACACACTATCACTTTTTCCCTGTTTTATTTTGCCCTCCGATTTCTTTAAGCCTTCTCCTTCTTCATAATATTCTGTGTAAAATCCAGTGCCGTTGGCATAGTTGGCTGTAGCTTTTAGTCCGCCATCATCATAATAATATTTCCAGTCGCCATCATTTTTATTTTCTTTGATAATGCCTTCCGTTTTAATTTTTCCATCTTCATAATAATATCGCCAATAGCCGTTTTTCTTGCCCTTTTCCATATTTCCTTCATGACTTTTATGTCCGTTTTCATAATAATATATCCAGTGACCTTCATTAATGAAATTATTTATTAGCCCTTCCATTTTTAGATTGCCATTCTGATAAAAATATTCCCAATAGTCTGTGGCTTGGTTGTTGGTATAAAAACCTACGGTTTTGGGCTTGCCGTTTTGATAGAAAGTTTTATACAGCCCTTCAAGCACAGTGGAATCTTTGTCATTTACCCTGTATTCCTCTCTAATTTGCTTCTTTTCGGTATCGTAATACGATTTTATCGCTTTGGTTTGGGCAAAAGTGAAAATTACAGAGAAAAAAAATCCGATAAAAAACTGAGAAGTTTTCATATAACCTCACCCCCGACCCCTTTTTTCTGCTCCAATACCGCAGAATTAAGGAGAGGGGTGCCG
>CAZMFZ010000156.1:0-6568 GCA_964565665.1 uncultured Bifidobacteriaceae bacterium
CAATTTAAAGAAATAAAACGGCCTATGAAAAAATTCTATCCTGAATTTCTAGAGAAACTTAGTATAGTAGCAATAACTGATAAGGCTGGCACTATTATATATGTTAATGACAAGTTTTGTGAAATTTCACAATACAGCAGGGAAGAACTTATTGGGCAGAATCACAGGATTATAAATTCTGGTTTACATGATAAATCATTTTTTGCCGAAATGTGGAACACCATCTCGCAAGGGAACGAATGGCGAGGAGAAATATGCAATAAAGCAAAAGACGGAAGCTTTTATTGGGTTGACACGTTTATTGCTCCAGAACTTGACGAAAACAATCACCCTATTCGATATTATTCATTTAGAATACTAATAACTGACCGTAAAAAACAGGAGTTTATCAACGATCAGATAAACAAAGAATTATATACTAAAAACGTGTATCTTAATTCTATCTTAAATACTCAAAGCAACTTATTTGTGATAAGGGTAAATATGAAGGGGAATTATACTTATGTTAATGAAGCACTCCTGAAAAAACTAGGCTATAATCTTGAAGATTTTATAGGCAAACATTTTTCATTCAGCATTCACCCCGATGATATTGGACTATGCCAAGTGGCAATTGCCAAAGCTTTAGAAAATATGGGAGAACCTAGCATTGTTTCTTTAAGGAAATATAGCTCATGGGGCGAAATTTTCTTATCAGAATGGCATTTCGTTGCTATTTGCGATACTCACGGGGTTCCATTTGAAATGCAGGCCATTGGGTTTGATATTACTGAGAAATCACGATATGCAGAAGAAATAAACACAACCAAGCAGCAAATGGAAAGCATCTTGTCTTCCATTGATGAAGTGATATGGTCGTGCAGAGCCGATGATTTCAAAATTTTATATATGAATAAAACATCTTTAAAACTTTTCGGATATACCCCGGAAGAGTTTTGCCAAGATGAATACCTGATGTTTAACATAATTCAGAAAGATGATTTACTAGGATTTACCGACCATTTGAAAAGATTGAAACTTAATGGCAATAGTGTGTTTGAATATAAAATTTGCCACAAAAACGGAAGCATTAAGCATATTTACGATAGAGTGACTAAAATTCAAAACAAAGATGGAAGTTTTACATTGAATGGTGTGGCGGCTGACCTCACCAGCCTAAAGCAGTTTGAAGAAAAAACCAAAAACTATGAAAAAAGACTGATCCGCACTTTTGAAACTATTTCAGGAGCATTTTACCTGCTTAATAAAGAATGGAAATTTGAATATTTGAATGACGCAGCAGAAAAGCTATTATTACGCACTAAAATTGAGCTTATGCACCAAATAATTTGGGATGTGTTTCCGGACAGCAATGATTCGAAAATCCACAAAAAATTTACTGATGCCGTGCTTTTCAATAAAAATATGCATTTTGAAGACTATAATGAATCGCTAAATGCTTGGTTTTCAATATCGGCTTATCCCAACAACGAGGGCTTAGCTGTGCATTTTCAAGACATCACCTCAAAGAAATTGGCTGAAGATATTTTGAAAATGCAAAACCGAAAATTTCAAGAAATAGCCTGGATACAATCGCATAAAGTGCGAAGCCCTGTAGCAAATATTTTAGGACTTATAAGTATAATGGATAAAACTAACTTTGCAAACCCTGTGAATTCACATGCCTTGAAATTGTTAGAAAATGCAGCACATAAATTAGATGAGATTATTCACGAAATAGTGTACAAAGCACAGGAAATAAGTGCCTTTCAAGACTTTAATGAAGAAATAAGTATTGATAAAGAGGAGAAATAAGGGTTAATGATAAGATGCTTAATTGTAGTCCTCACTTTAAACTAGCCCATTAGGTTATAGATAAATTATATAACTGATTCCAAACTTCAAATTTATTTTGTCGTATTTTGGCATGAATTAAAGCAAAGAAAAATATGAGCAAGTTAATACGCCCGACTTATCCAACAGAAATTAACATTTTTATTCTCACCATTATATTTTTACTTTCATGCTTTTTTTCGCACGAAATGTTTGAGATTCATTTTCGCGATCCCGATGACACCTTTAAAGGCTATCCTGGGATGATACTTATAGGTGTAGCTGTAGTGCTTATGGTTTTGATAGTTTGGGAAGAAATATTATTTCAGGTAAAACTACAGCCAATAGAGGGAGGGCTTATTTTTAGAAACCATCAAACAAAATTAATTACTCAGTTGGTTATTTATGGTGCTATAACCGCCATTTTCGCCTATATATATTTCCAATACCAAGTTAAATTGCTTCACTTTATTATTTGGGTAGCAGTTTGTATGGTTCCACCCGTGATTGATAAAATAATTTCCGGCATTAATAATTATTTTGATTTCTTAAAGTTGACAGATACCACCATTGCCTATAAAAACAACGAGTTAGAAGGCAGTTTTAATGTAAAAGACCTACAAAGTATCGTGATCGTTCATGATCGGGCAGAGATGGTGCATAAAATTGAACTTTTTTTTTTGAACGATGAAAAAGTGACGATTGACATTGATGAAATGGAGTTGGAAGCTTTTTATATTTACATCTATGAATTTATTTCCACTCATTATAAAGATTTGCTTACAGAGGTAAAAAACACCCTTAATTAAGGTAAATTTAATTTTTTCACCATCCTCCACCCAACACCTGATACATTTTTACCGTGGCATTTAATTGTAGCTTCTTGGTTTCAACAAGTTCCATTTTCGATTCTAAGGCATCGCGTTGGGTAAGCAATATTTCCATATAGTCTGCCAAGGCAGATTTGAATAATGAGATGGAGATATTGATAGATCGTGTAAGTGCTTGTACTTGTTTCGATTTCAAATCGTAGCTTTTGTCAAGATTGCTGATATTAGCAATCTGATTCGAAACCTCGATGTAAGCATTTAAAATAGTGCGTTCGTATTGGTACACAGCTTGTATTTGCCTTGCGTTTGCAGAATAATATTCTGCCTTAATCCCATTTCTATTGATTAAAGGTGCTACTAAACTTCCTGCGGCATTGTAAAGCAGCGATTGCGGGGTTGTGATTAAAAACTTAGGGTTGAAGGCCTCGTATCCTATAGCAGCGGTAATATTGAGTGTAGGATAAAAATTGGCCTTAGCCACTTTAATGTCTAGATTTGCAGCCGCTAAATCCTGCTCGGCTTGCTTGATATCCGGGCGATTTTGCAGTAGTTGCGATGGAATACCGGCCATAATAGTGGCAGGTACTAAATCAACAAATGTCTTTGAACTTCTTTTGATAAGAATTGGGAAGCGACCCACCAGAAAATTAATCCTATTTTCCGCCTCAATTATTTTTTGTTGAACATAGAATTGACGGCTTTGATTTTTAAATACTTCGGCTTCAAATCTGCGCACAGCAAGCTCGGTAACTAAGCCTGCTTGTTTCTGTAGTTTTATTATTTCAAGGGCATTTGTTTGAATCTCAATGTTCTGTTTCAGTATTTCTAGCTGATTATCGAGTGCCATTAATTCATTATAATTGGTGGCTATTTCTGCTATTAACAATGTGACCAAGAGATTTTTGCCCTCAACCGATGCTAGGTATTTAAAAAAAGCAGATTTTCTGGCATTGCGTAGCTGTTTCCATATATCTACCTGCCAAGATATGTTGGCAGAAATTAGATAGTCTGCCAAAGGTGTAGGCGTTTTTGTTCCTGGCTTAATATAGTTATAGGCATCTATAGACCCTAATCGAGTATAGTCGCCTTGCTTCTCAAGACCCGCCCCACCAAATAAACTCAAAAATGGCAAATATTGGCCTTTTCTGGCTCTTATTTGGTTAGTGGCTATGTTAATGTCTTGTATAATAACATTCAAACCTTGATTATTTTGCAATGCAGTGTCAATGAGGTTAGCCAAATTAGGATCTTTAAAGAAATCTCTCCAGCGGATTTTGGCTGTATTGGTACTATCTTTAGTATTTTGATAGCTAAAAGGCACATCTTTTTTTACATTTTTTTGCACTAAGCTAGGTACACAAGCAGTGAAAAAAAGAAATAAAACAGCCGTCCAACCCCTGAAGTAGGAGTTGCAAAATATTCTAATGACCATGATTTTCTTCTGTTAATGGATCCATTTCCTCATTTTTAATCAGATCTCTACCTTCGGCAATGCTTCCAAAAATATAATACAGGCCAGGAATAACGATTACGCCAAACACTGTACCGAACACCATACCTCCCATGGCACAGTTACCAATGGTCTGGTTGGCAATAGCCCCTGGCCCATGGGCCAAAACCAAAGGAATCAGACCTGCGATAAAGGCAAAAGAGGTCATCAAAATAGGTCGAAAACGGGCTTTAGCTCCTTCCATGGCGGCTTCTAACACGGTCGCACCTTGTTGTTTCTTTTGAATCGCAAACTCTACGATAAGCACCGCATTTTTGCCTAATAAACCAACCAACATCACTAGCGCAACTTGAGCGTAAATATCGTTTGCCAAACCCATCATCTTCAAAAAGAAAAAAGCACCAAATATTCCCGCAGGCAGTGATAAAATAACGGACAAAGGAAGAATGAAACTTTCATATTGAGCAGATAGTACGAGATAAACAAACACCAAAACGATTAAAAATATGATGATAGATTCATTTCCTCCTGCCCGTATTACTTCATCTTTTGTTAAACCAGCCCAGTCAATGTCAAAACCCTTTGGCAACGTTTTAGCAGCTACTTCTTGTATGGCTTCAATAGCTTGCCCACTGCTATATCCTTTTGCAGCGGCACATTGAATGGTAGCTGTGGTGTACATATTATATCTGTTAATTTCATAAATGCCTTGCGTTTTTTTAAGTTTCATGAAAGAAGAATAGGGTACCATTTCGCCCGTTTCATTTTTTACATATAGGCTCAAAACATCTGATGGAAGCTTTCTAAAGGATGGGTCAGCTTGCACGAATACTTTAAAAAAACGAGCAAATTTGATAAAGCCGATGTCATAAGTACTACCAATTAAAATGGAAAGGTTTTCCATCGCTTTGCCAATAGTTACGCCTTTTTGCATGGCAGCTTTGTTATCAATTTCTAATTCATATTGAGGATAGTCAGTTCTGTAAAAGGTAAATAAAGAAGTCAATTCTGGTCGTTTTTCTAACTTAACCATGAACTCTTCTGTTATTTTACCAAGCCTCAGATAATCAATATCTGTGTTTTTATCTAGCAATTGTAGCGTAAGACCACCAGCAGCCCCATAACCAGGTACGGCAGGCGGGCCAAAGAACTCAACGGCAGCACCGGGAATATTCTTAACAGATTCTTCTAATTCTTCTATAATTTCTTTTACAGTATGATGTCGCTCATGCCAAGAATCTAAATTGATCAAGCAGGTGCCTGAGTTTGAGCCTCTTCCTTGGGTCAATACTTCGTAGCCAGCCAATGACGAAACTGACTTTACGCCTTTTATTTTAAGAGCTAAATCTTGCAATTGACGACTTACTGCGTAGGTTCTCTCTAACGTAGAGCCTGGAGGAGTTTGAATAACCGCATATATCATTCCTTGATCTTCACTAGGCACAAAACCTGCGGGTAAAAATTTATTGACTCCGAATATACCAAAGCAAAACACTAACAATAAGCCCCAAGTAACTACTTTGCGATTGACAATCATTTTCAATAGCCACATATATCTGCCAGTAAGCCTTTCAAAGAAATGATTGAATCCGCCCAAGAATTTATTCATCAGCGTTTTCTTCCTTGGTTGCCCATGTGTTTTCTTTAAAATCATTGCACAAAGCACTGGAGTAAGTGTAAGTGCGACTATGCCTGAAATAATGATAGAAGCTGCCATCGTAATAGCGAACTGCCGATAAAATATACCGACAGGACCAGACATAAATGCCACAGGCACAAATACAGAAGTCATTAGTAAAGTAATAGCGATGATGGCTCCGCTAATTTCTCCAAGCACTTTTTTAACTGCTTGGTACACCGAGAGGTGAGGCTCGTCTTCCAACTTGGCATGGACAGCCTCTACTACTACAATGGCATCATCGACCACGATACCGATGGCTAAGACAAGTGCAAATAAGGTGATTAGGTTGATCGTAATGCCCAAAGCCTGCATTACAAAAAAGGCACCTATCAAAGATACAGGTACGGCTAATGTTGGAATGAGGGTAGAACGCCAATCGCCCAAGAATATGAAAACCACCAAAGCCACCAAGATAAAGGCATCTCTCAATGTCTTAATTACTTCATCAATAGAGGCATCTAAAAAGTTTGATACATCGTAGCTGATTTCATATTCCATTCCGGGAGGAAATTTTTTCTTCATCTCCTCCAATTTCGCTTTTACTTCTGTAATTACTTCAGTAGCATTGCTTCCAAATGTCTGATTTAGTACAATCGCAGCAGAGGGATATTGGTCTTTATTAGAATAAATATCATAATATTCGCTACCGAGCTCAACTTCTGCTACATCTCTTAACCTCAGTATCTCTCCTTGAGGATTGGCTCGAATTATTATATCTCTATATTGCTCTGGTTCGCTGTATCTGCCCTGATATGTAAGTACATATTCAATAGATTCTGAGCGTTTGCTATCTGC
>CAZMFZ010000157.1:0-6087 GCA_964565665.1 uncultured Bifidobacteriaceae bacterium
TTGTTAAACTGTCCTAAGTCGCATTTCCAACCTTTAAAAGTCTTGTAAATAGGCTCAATTTTCTGGGTTACAATGTCGTATGGCACTCTATCGGTAGTGAAACCAGACTCTAGTTTGTAATGTGTACAAACTTTTATTTCATCAAAATCATTCAGCACATCGCCTTTCATCATTAGCAATTGGGTAACGCCATTTAGCATAGCTGAATACTTTAAAATAGGCAAATCTAGCCAACCGCAACGCCTTGGCCTTCCCGTAGTTGAGCCAAATTCTTTGCCGATTTCACGGATTTTAACTCCGTCAGCATCGTCTAATTCAGTTGGGAAAGGCCCGCTACCTACCCTAGTACAATAGGCTTTGAAAATTCCATACACATCTTTTACTTGCGATGGTGCTACACCTAAGCCCGAACAAGCTCCTGAAGCCGTTGTGTTTGAGGATGTTACGAAAGGATAAGAGCCAAAGTCAATATCAAGTAATGCACCTTGTGCACCTTCAGCCAATATCGTTTTTCCTTTTTTGATTTCATCGTTTATCAAATATTCTGCATCTATTAAATTGAATCCTTTTAGAAATTCAATAGCTTCAAAAAAATCGGCTTCTATTTTCGCAAAATCGAAATCATATTTTTTGAAATCTACTATGGTTTGCATATCGTTTGCCCAATCGAAACCATAAAATGCCAATTCAGCTTTGTGAACCTTTAACAAAGTTTCGTATTTCTCTCTGAAGTTTTTATCTAAAATATCGCCAACTCTAAGGCCTTGTCTGCCGATTTTATCTTGATATGCAGGGCTAATTCCTTTTAAAGTAGAGCCAATTTTGCCTGCTCCTTTGTTTTTCTCGGAAGCCAAATCAAGCAATCGATGGGTAGGAATTATTAATTGGGCTTTTTTGGCCACAAATAAATTTTTAGCAAAATCTATCTCAAACTTCGAAAGTGCTTCAATTTCTTTTCTAAAAATAAGAGCATCTAACACCACTCCGTTTCCTATTATATTTTTTATTTCAGGATGGAAAATTCCTGAAGGTATTTGGTGCAATACGTGTTTGATCCCATTAAATTCAAGGGTATGACCCGCATTTGGTCCGCCTTGAAAGCGAGCTACCACATCGTATTTGGGGGCTATTACATCTACAATTTTACCCTTGCCTTCATCGCCCCACTGCAACCCCAATAATATATCTACTGACATGCTTTTAATTTACTAAATTAATTTTGATTTTTTTGTTATTAAACCCCTTCAATTGCTTCATCCTGCGTAGAAAAAAGTTTGATTACTGTGTCTAACTTGGTGATAGTGAGCAGCTTGATAATTTGGTCAGAAGCATTGCTCACTACTGCGTTTCCATTTTTATTCTTAAATTTTGTAAAAATAGTAATTAGAATACCAATGCCGCTGCTATTCATATAGCGCACATCATTCATATTGATTACGGCTTTTGCAACGCCATTGTTGATTTTATCATTGATGGTATCCATCAATTCTAGGCTATCGGAGCCGCCAATCAAATCGCCCTGAAAGGTTATTATCAAGGTGTTGTTTTGTTCTGTTAAGGTATATTTCATTGTTATTTAATTGTTTTTTAGAGGTTCAATGGAATGCCCAAATACAGGTTTGGGGTGGGTATGGTTACTTCCTAGGTTTATTGATACAATCGGGCAATTTGCAATTGCCATACATTATAAAAGAATGATGCAGAATTTTAGTTTTGAAAATATCTTCTACTAAAGCTTGGGTATTCTGCAATCTAGGATCGCAAAATTCTTTCACCAAATGGCAATCGACACATATTAAATGGTCGTGTTGTTTGAAGCCATACGATTTTTCATATTGGGCTTGATTTTTACCAAATTGGTGTTTGGTTACTAAGTTGCAATCGAGAAATATTTCAAGTGTATTGTAAACCGTGGCTCGGCTTACCCTATAGTTTTTGTTTTTCATGCTCACATAGAGCTGCTCTACATCAAAATGATCGGTTCTGGAGTATATTTCTTCCAAAATTGCGAATCGTTCGGGGGTTTTGCGTAATTCTTTTTTCTCCAGATAAGCTGTGAGAATCTGTTTTACTTCACCAAATACCTTTGGGTCAAGGGCCATGCTCAATTGCTAATAAACGGCAAATATAAGCTTTATTCTAATAGGATATTTTCTCAATTTGGTTTTTTGAAGTTTGAAGCTTTGAAACCAAATTAAATATGGTAAAGTAGCCAAAAACGCATCAATCGTATTATTAAACCTTTATAATTTGCGTAATGGATGTGAAAACAATTGCCTAATCTTCTTCCATTACCACTTCAGTTTTATAGTTGTTTCGGACAAAATTGCACCATTGGCAGTCTTCTTTACCACAACCAGTAAAATTATGACTCAAAATTCCACTATATACTTCGTGAATTTGTGCTTTCACCAATTGACAATCGTTTTCTGTTATCAACAATTTCTCTTTAGTAAATTCCTTGGCATTTCGCTTTTCAATAAAATCTACTTCACCAGAAATCATATTCCAATGCTTGGTTTTGTCATTGTCTAGCAATATTTTATAAAATACCATTTGCCGCCAATAATCGCCTCCGTACAGTTCTTCAAATTTGGTCGATTCAGGGTCAACTTCGGCCAGAGGTCGCATCAGTTTTTTGCGAATATTGCTTGGGTCGCCCGTTTTATAATCTACTACATTTACAGTAGAAGAGTCTAAAAATTCTATTTTGTCTAAAGCTCCTGCAAGTGGAATTTCATCTATAAATATATTTCCTGGCCTATATTCTGTAACTACTTTTTTGTTCCACCTATTAAAATAATAATCGTAGTATTGGGGCAATAGTTTCTGGGCATACTCCAATTTGTCGGTGTATTCTTTTTCGGTAAAATGAGATGCGGAATGTTCCATTCCTGTCTGAAAATACCAATAAAAAGCATCTTTTGAGGGGAAATCTCCTGTTCCGCTTTCCTTCATCTTTTTGAATAAATGATCGAGAGCGTAGTGAATGGCACTACCAAAACCCATACTTGGGCTACGGGCAGTAGGCACTTGCAATACATTTTCAAAATAATAAGTGAGGGGGCAACGCAAGTATTTACTCAGATGAGTTACGCTCAATTTCAAGTTTTTAAGTTTGGCATTTAAAAAATTCGTTTCAATCAATTGTGCGTTTAAAGCGGGCTGTCCTAGCAACTTCTGTATAGTAAACTCAACCAAATTCACCTCTGAAACTCGCTTTTTAGTGATTAATAATTGAGTATTTTTCTCTATTTCAGAAATGAATAATGATTTTGATAGGTCTTTGTCTTTGCTGTCTGAAGCTGCGTAAGAGATTTGCAAATGCTCTTTTGCCCGAGTAATAGCCACGTAAAACAACCTTCGTTCTTCCTCAATTTTATTTTCTTCAACTGAAAGCGTAATGGTATTTGGCAGTTTGAAATTGGCCGAATGATTGGCTTGTTTCTTCTCCCAGTTTTTTTCGTTGGCAGCTATCAGATATACATGCCTGAATTCCAATCCTTTAGATGAATGTGCGGTAATGAGATTTACTCCATTTTCAGCTTTTATTATTTTGTAAATGGGAATTTGAATATTATTTTTCTCCATCATCTTTAGCATCTCCATAAGTTTAGAGAGAGAAAGCTTTGAATTTTTGGCTGTTTCATCTTTTATAAATTCAAATAAAGTGTTTACCACTTCCAGCAACCAAATTTTATCTTCATGCTTGAAAATAAAGTCGAAAATACCGCCTCTGGTGAGTATTTTTTCAAATAGAATTTGGAGGGTGAAATTGAAATGTTCTTTAGTCCAAAAATTTAGATTGGCTTCTAAACTTGAAATTGCCCCAGCAGATTCAAGATTTAGCCTGAACATTTTTTCTTTGCTTCCCATTATTTCCCGCCACGAAAGCGGCTCATCTTTCTTTTGCCTGGCTACCGCAATGGCTGCAATATCGCGTACACTAATGTTAAAATACTCAAAGTGCATGAGTTGGAAAAGTAAATAATTGCCCGTGCCAGGCTTTGTAGATTCCTCATCGATATATCGCAAAAGCGTTATTAGATTTTGAGCAAATGGCAATTCCAGTAAATTGAGGCTCTTTTTGGCATTGTATGGAATTTTTCGATGGTCGAAAACCTGCAAAATATTATTAATTTGCTTGTGGTTGCGATATAAAATAGCCACTTCCGTTAAATCTTCCCCTGCTTTGTATTTTATCTCAATTTGCTTTGCAATATCCGCTTCTTCATGAATTTCATTTTCATATTCCACTAGTTTTATAGGCAAATCCAAGCCTACTAGATTTGGATTTTGGGAAATTAGGTTTTTCTCAAGCCCTATAAATTTTGATTTTAGCTCATCGTGGTTGGTAATTCGCTCTATATTGTTTTCGATTACAGCCTTAGATGCATCCAGCACATTTTGCGTAGAACGGTAGTTTTCTTTGAGCATCACTACCTCAAGATTTGCAGCGTATCTACCCACAAAATCTTGAATATTTCTCAAATTTGCTCCTTGGAATCGGTAAATAGATTGGTCGTCATCGCCTACTACAAACACGTTGGGACTGTACCAAAAGGCAGTGAGTTGATTTAAAACGGCACTTTGCGAACCGTTGGTATCTTGAAATTCATCTACCAAAAAGTATAAATATTGTTCTTGGTATTTGCCTAAAAGTGTATCGTGTTGTTCAAAAGCTTTTATCACCCAATTGATCATATCTTGATAATCGTAGCGAAAATGCTTTTGCATTAGGGCTTCGTAATTGCCGAATTCCTTAGCTGCAGCTCTTAGCACTTCCATTCTCTGCATTTCTTCCTCAAATTTCCTTGTATGCAAATCGCCTTTTACAATATTTTCTTTAGGCTTATTTACCTTATATCTATATCCATCTTTTTCAGGCAGCAAACTCAGATATTGATCGATAGCATTTGAAATGTTGATAGGCGACCAATTTTCACTTTTCATGGTGCTGAAAAGATTTGTCATCCGATTCATGCTTGCATATACATCGCCAGTAAATTTTTTTAGTGGATGATCGGCTAGGAAGCCATCTATGAGTTCGGTCATTAATTCCACACGCTCCAAATCGGTAAGCAATTGCAACTCCCGGAGCGAGAAATACTCCATATTTTCTTGAATTACTTTGTTGCAAAACGAGTGAAAAGTATGGATATGCACCCTAAAAGCATCGGTGCCTATAAATTGCTCGAGTCGCTTTCGCATGGCTATCGTGCCTGCATCTGTGTAGGTAAGGCAAAGAATATTTTGTGGTTTGGTGTCGGTTTCGAGCAGTATTTTGCCAATCCGCAAAGATAGAATCTGTGTTTTGCCTGTTCCTGGGCCGGCAATTACCAACACAGGACCCTCAATGGTGTTGATGGCCTTTTTCTGAGCTGGATTACAATTGTCGAATTGTTGTTGCCAAAGTTGAGGTTGCATTTTGAGATTGTTGTTTTTAAGGTAAATTCCAATTTCATTAACTTAAGCAATCTTTACATAACCTTATCCCTTTCCCCTATCTTGAGAAGGGATTGAAGACTTAAGTCAATGACAATTATGTAAAAACTCTATAAAGTGATTGTTATAAAGGTTTAGCCATTCAATCCTCCACCCAATCAACACCTTTTTTCAATAAAGCCTGCGTTTTTTCCTCTTCCGAATTGGCCTTGCATTTGTAGTCATACTCCCATGCTGCGAGTGGTGGCATACTCATCAATATCGATTCCGTTCTGCCATTGGTATCGAGCCCAAATTTTGTGCCTTTATCATACACCAAGTTAAATTCCACATACCTTCCCCTGCGTAAGCGTTGCCAAGAAACCTCATTAACACCAAAAGAAAGCGGGGAATTTTTAAGCATCAAATAGGTGTATATTCGGGTAAAACAAATGCCTATATCTTTTACAAAAGCCCAAATGGCTTCTTTAGTATGCAGTTCATCTTGCTTTAAGTGATCGAAAAAAATTCCCCCAATTCCTCTGGTTTCTTCTCTGTGCTTGATATAAAAATAATCATCAGCCCAGTTTTTAAACTTGGGATAATAGCTCTTATCGTGCAAATCGCATACTTCTTTCAAAGTATTATGAAAAAACTTAGCAT
>CAZMFZ010000158.1:0-6065 GCA_964565665.1 uncultured Bifidobacteriaceae bacterium
CAACCTCATAACCCTAGCTATTTGGAACAATCATTTACAAGACAAGGTGAAGATTTTATGAACATCAAATACGGCTTGGAAGACGGCCCAATTAAATACAAATTTCGACCTGGAATGATGATGGTGTTTATGAAATGCGAAAACATAAAAATTTTGAATGTAACGCTTAAAGATACTCCTGAATGGACTATGCGCGTAGGCGACTGTGACGATGTGCTGATAAAAGGTGTTTCTATCAAAACCAATATACTTGTACCCAATAGCGATGGCGTGCATTTCACAAATTCAAGAAACATCCGCATTGCCGATTGCGATTTCCGTTGTGGAGACGATGCTATCATTGTGACCGGATTTGACGAACGTATAGATGTACATGGTAAGTTGATGGAAATGGATGCTAACCCGCAATTGTATGGTAATAAAACGGGTATATCTGAAAATATTGTAGTTTCAAATTGTGTATTAATGAGCCGCTCGGCAGCTATACGCATTGGCTATGGCGAACATACCATACGCAATGCGGTGTTTTCAAATATAGTAATATACGATTCCAACCGTGGTATAGGTATTTTTGCACGCGATACAGCCAGTATTGAAAATATTGAATTTAATAACATCCAAATAAATACCCGATTGCACAAAGGCCATTGGTGGGGCAAAGGCGAACCCATTCACGTGTCGGCCATTCGCCAAAAAGAAAATGTGCCAGTGGGAGTTATCAAAAATATTCGGTTTTCAAATATAACAGCCTCAGCCGAAACGGGAATCTTGCTTCTTTCTGATGAAACCGACAAAATTCAAAACCTCAAATTCGACAACTTGGATTTGACTATTAGAAAAAGTCCGATTGATGATATTTATGGTGGAAATATTGATTTGAGACCAGCTTACAAAAAAGATAAACAACTCTATAAGAGCGATTTGGCAGCTATTCAAGCCTTAGGAATTACAAATTTAAAACTAGAAAATGTTGAAGTGAAATGGGAAGCTAATATGGCAGATTATTTTACCAATGCTTTATATTGCGAGAAAGTAAAAGGTGGATATGTTCGATATTTTTCAGGAGAAGGTGCTTCTTCAAAATTCAAAGGAATCCAGGTTGAGAATTCTACATTGGCAATAATGAAATAATATGTTCAATTAATCTAGAACGGCTTAAAACTTTAGTTTTAAGCCGTTTTTATTTTAGAGTTTTTCTGAAACAATATTATAAATATATCATATAGAACTTCAGCTGATTCAATCAAAAATATACCAAATACGAGATCATAAAGTAATGCTTGATTTTGATTTGGCAGAGCTATATGATACAGAAACTAAAGTCATTAATCAAGCTGTAAAAAGGAATTTGCTAAGGTTCCCAAATGATTTTTTATTTAGGCTATCTGTAGAAGAATGGGGAAGTATGCGGTCACAATTTGTGACCACATCACAAAACAAAAGAAATACTTTGATAACACCTTTTGCTTTTACAGAACAAGGCGTAGCTATGCTGTCAAGTATAATAAATAGTGATAAAGCTATAGATGTAAATATTGCCATCATGCGAGCCTTTGTTTTTCTTCGTCAATATGCCCTTAATCATAAAGATTTAACTGATAAGCTCAAGGAAATGGAACATAAATACGACAGGAAATTTAAGGATGTATTCGAAGCCATAAATTATTTATTTGATAAAGATAAAGTAGAAATAGAGCAAAAAGATAGACCTAGGATTGGTTTTAAATAGGTATTATTGGAAATAATTTCTCTCTTCTATGCTTCAAAATCGTTCTATTTGGCTGTTGGCGTTTGTGTTTTTCGTAGTGGGGGCATTGTTTTGCATGAACGATGTTATTTTCCCTTATGCAAAAGAGTATTTTAAACTCAGTTATTTTCAAGCTACACTTATTCAGTGGACATTCTATCTGGTCTATCTCCCTTTCCCCTTTATAGTTTCCAATTTAGTAGATAGATTTGGTTATAAGCTGGCAGTAATAGCTGCAATACTAATTACGATTTTGGGCAGTTTGGTTTTTTATTTATCCTATCATTTTTCCTCTTTTGGCATATTATTAGGTTCAATTTTCATTATTTCTATGGGAATTATGATATTGAATGTGGCAGCAAACCCTTTTGCTACTTTATTAGGCCCTCCCGAACAAAGCCAATTGCGAATCAATTTTGTACAGGTGTTTTCAAGAATTGGCTATGCTGTCACCCCTGTTTTGGGCAATTTCCTAGTGCAACCAAAAGATGGAGGCATTCCTACCATTTATTTGCCATATTTGCTATTGGCATTTGTATTTACCTTAATATTAATAGCAATTCCATTGGTAAAAATGCCTGATTTAAAGCCTGAGCAACAAGCAAAAACGGAACTTGGTTTAATTATTAAAAAGGCATTACGAATAAGACATTTATATTTGGGAGCCATAGCCATGTTTTTTTATGTAGGGGCAGAAGCTTGTGCTGCCTCCTTTTTCATCAACTATTGTTTAGAAAACAGTTTAAATTCTACTGTGGGGCAAGTATCAGTGTACTTGGCTTGGTACTATATATTGGCTGGAATTGGCGGTTTTGCAGGAATTTATATATTAAAATATTTTCCAGCCGGAAAAGTTGTGGGTGTATTTTCTTTGATTCTAATCTTATTATTTATAGGTACTGCCTTGCATCCCCAACTATTCAATCCTTATGGAATTGTATCAATTGGTTTTTTTATTTCGTTGATGTTCCCAACGGTATTTGGCCTATCTATTGAAAAACTTGGCGAATTCACCAATTCTGGTGCCGCTTTGGTGAGCTTTGCTATATTTGGTGGAGCGGTTTTCCCTCCTATTCAGGGCTTATTAGCCGATAATTTTAATGTGTCAGTATCCTATCTGATTCCGGCTTTTTGCTTCATATTCATTGCATTTTACGGTTTTCTTTTTTCAAAACCAGAGACCAATATTGAAAACAAGATTTAACTCAATAAATAAGCTTTGAAAGCATCATAGTCATTATTTAATTCTAGGGCTACTTTTTGTTTATCAATCAATTCACGCAATTCCTTTGGCAATTCGATTTTAGCTTTCAAATCTTCACTATAGGTATCAATAAATTTTGCAGGATGAGCTGTGTGAAGGATTACCCCATTTAAAGGTTGTGATTGAGTTTTTAAATATTCATTCAAACCCAAAAAGCCTACCGCACCATGCGGATCCATAATGTAGTGGTCATGTTCAAATATTTCTTTTACAGCTTTTCTAGTGACATCATCACTATAAGTATACCCACTTACTTTTTTTAGAATGGCATTTATATCTTTGTTAAATAGCTCGTAAATTCTTGCAAAATTGCTCGGATTACCCACATCCATTGCATTTGATATTGTTTGTACAGATGGTTTTGGGCTAAATTTATCAGTTTTAAGAAACTCTATAAATGTATCGTTTGCATTTACCGATGCCACAAAATGATGAATTGGCAATCCCATTTTCATAGCTATCATTCCTGCACAAATATTCCCAAAGTTTCCGCTAGGCACAGAAAATACAGTGGGCAAACCAGTTTTTTGCAACCGTGCTACAGTATTAAAATAATAGAACATTTGAGGAATTAACCTCGCTATATTAATAGAATTGGCAGATGAAAGATTGATTTTGGATGTAACATCAGCATCAAGGAAAGCAGTTTTTACTAATTTTTGGCAATCGTCAAATGTGCCATCTACTTCAATTGAGGTAATGTTTTCTCCCAAAGTTGTAAGCTGTTTTTCTTGCAAATCGCTCACTTTTCCTTTAGGGTAAAGTATGGTTACTTTTATTCCTTTGGTTTTAAAAAAACCAGCGGCTACTGCACCACCAGTATCGCCCGATGTGGCTACAATAATATGTATTTCTTTACTAGATTTTTCTAAAAAATAGGCCATAAGTTGGGCCATGAATCTTGCTCCGAAATCTTTAAAAGCCAATGTAGGCCCGTGAAATAATTCTAAAACATAGGTATTTTCATGAAGATTTATCAATGGAGCTTCAAATGTAATGGACTGATTTACAATGCGTTCGACAGTCGATTCAGGAATATAGCCTTTGAATAGAGTTTTGCAAACTTCAATAGCAATTTGCTGCATTGAATATTTATTCAAATTTTCTATAAAAGAAGAAGGTAATGAAGGAATTTCAGTAGGTAAATACAGTCCATTATCGGGTGGAAGGCCCCGAAAAACAGCTTCTTCAAGAGACACAATGTGTGATTTGTCGTTTGTGGAATAGAGTTGCATTAAAAACTATTTATAAGCCTCTGATAATTGGAATGCGAAATTAGAATAGTTTTTTGAAAGGGAGCGGAGAATTATAAATTGAGTTGTAAAAATACGGCTATAGAACAATTATTTACTAGGAAATTCAAATGACAGGTTTGCAAAGCCATACACAACATAACGAGTGAAGGAAGCAAATTTTTAATTCTCATATTCGTCAATTACGATTGGCCCATTGGCATTAATTTGCGATACAAATAAATCACTTTCAATACCAATAGTAGAAAAGGCTTTTACCATGGCATTTCCTGCTTTTTGAGCTGTTTCTTTGCCTCTGCTCAATGCAAATACTGAAGGGCCTGAGCCGGAAATTCCACCTCCCAAAGCCCCAGCTTCAAGTGCAGCATTTTTTACCTCATAAAATCCTGGAATCAAAATGGCACGTAAAGGCTCAACAATTACATCTTCCATTGAGCGACCAATTAAGCCGTAATCATTTGTAATTAAGCCCGTTACTAATCCTGCCACATTTCCCCATTGTGTAATAGCATCTTTGAGCTTTATTTCTTTTCTTAAAATGCTCCTTGCATCTCTAGTTTCCACTTCAATATGCGGATGAACTATTGAAGCGTATAAATCAGTAGGCGTTGGAATGCGAATTACATCGAGCGGATGATAGCTGCGAATGAGTACAAACCCGCCAAATAAAGCCGGAGCCACATTGTCGGCATGGGCTGTGCCGCTTGCCAATCGCTCACCTTCCATCGCAAAAGGCAGCAGTTCGATAGGGGAGAGTGGCTTTCCTAGCAATTCATTTACTGCAAATATGCCAGCCACAGAACTGGCGGCACTCGAACCTAAGCCACTTCCCAAAGGCATTTTTTTATGTAATTCTATTTCAAATCCTTTGTCAGAACCCAGTTTTTCAATCATTTTGATGATGGTAGCTGAAACAGTATTCTTCTTAGGGTCAAGCGGAAGCCTACCTTCATCACCGGTAATTTTAGCAATGATTACTCCGGGTTTATCTGTCATTGTTACAATGGCTTCGTCACCCGGGCTGGCAACGGCAAAGCCAAGCACATCGAATCCGCATGATACATTGGCTACAGTGGCTGGGGCAAATACTTTTATGGCTTTTGACATTAAAATATTATAAGTATACTCTTAGATTGTATGGAGCTACAAAACTGACAAAAAAATGATAAATTTACTTTTGAGAATATAATCGCCCTAAAAATCGTTCGTAAAGAGTCACATTCAACAATAGCAAAAATAAATTGTAGGCAAAATCTTCAATGGGAATGGTAAAAAATCGAATATTCATATTTTCTGCATTGTTGTACCAAACGATAGGCTCGTCTGTAAAATAGCCAGTTAATATTCCATTTACAATCGTAAATGGAATTAACACTATCAAATAACTAATCCAGAATACCTCGTGATTCATCTGCTTTTTGCGTGCCACATGGTACACAAGCATCAAAGACGAGCCAATACAAGCCAAGCAAGTGTAAAGTTTGTCAAAATTGGCCGTTCCTGCAAAGAAAAGGAATAGTAATGCTACCAAGCTGATTTGATAAAACACGCCTTGCTTGATTTTATCTTTAAATAAATGATATACATTTTCATAAATAAATAAGCAGGAAAAAGGCACAACAGTGAAAAAGAGAATCTCCTCAATTGGCAAATTAAAAATTTTAAGACCTAAAGTGTATTTGGAATTGAAGCCCCAGACTCCTAAATAAGTAAAAATAAAATCCCAAATAATAAAGATAATGCCTGTGATTAAAATAGCTTTGAATACGTATTTCCATTTTGAATAGAAATATAGTTTATT
>CAZMFZ010000159.1:0-6045 GCA_964565665.1 uncultured Bifidobacteriaceae bacterium
GGTGAGTAAATTTATATATATCTATTTTACTTTAGGTAGATTACTCTCAAAGAATAGCATTATATTTTAATATTTCAACCAAATTTCCAATTTTAAGTGGTTTTTCTAATAAATCGAGTACTAGCGAATTGGCCTTCGCTCGAGTAATGTCTCCAAAATCTAAGGTAGACGATACCATAATCACATGACTTTTAAATTTGTTAAAGTTTTTTAATTGCTCACATTCCTTTAGAAACTCAAATCCGTCCATTTCTGGCATTTGAATATCAAGAACTATCAAATCTGGCCAAGTGCTTACATCATTATCCTTCAAAAAATTCAAGGCTTCCACTGGGCTATGAAAAGGAGTAATTGATTTCGTAATATTAACACTTTCAATAAATTTTTGACATAAAAACAAATCCAATTTATTGTCGTCTATGAGCATTACAGATAATTTTGCTGTCGTCATTTTTCGATTTTATTAGGTATAGATATTTCAAATGAAGTACCCACATTTGGGGTAGAATGTACATTTATTGTGCCTGAAAGTTTAGATAATGCTTCTTTTACAATATATAAGCCTATGCCAGTACCTTCTTTGTGTTTGGTGTTTTGTGTTCTAAAAAACAATTTAAAAATATTTTCAATATGCCGTTGTAAAATACCCACACCATTGTCGGAAATAGTTATCTGTGCAGATTTATTGGTAACAATAATTTTTATTTTTACATAATGATACTCAACGGCTGGATTTTGGTATTTGATGGCATTTGATACTAGATTGCTAATTACGATACGTATTCTAAAAGCATCGCCAATAAATGCGGCTTCATTTTCAATTTCTGTTTGAAATTCAATGGTTTGATCTTGATGCTTTTGTGAGTCAATTATATCTTTTATCAACCAATTGAAATCAATATTTTCAAGTGTTTCTTCTGCCCTTATATTTTTATAATATTCAATGCTGCTTTTAATGTAATCATCAAGTTTTACTACGCTAGTTTCTATTAAATGAAGATATTGGACACAATCCTCTTTAGTGGAATCATTCATTTTGGCCAACTGTACTACGCCAAGTATCGACATTAATGGAGATCGTAAATCGTGAGAAATACTATATATAAATCTATTGAGCTCATCATTTGTCTTTTGTAAAAGAAAGTTTTTTTCTTTTATTTCCATGCGTGAGGTGTATAAATCTGCACAGTTTTCAATCGCTAAAGCGAGCTTGTCCCAATCCCAAGGTTTTGGAATGTACTTTGTAACTTGCCCACGATTGATTGCCTGAATAACAATATCAATATCTGACTGGCCTGTGATAAGTAAACGTATGCAGTCTGGAAATTTTTCGATGGTGCGTTCTAAAAATTCGATGCCTGAGGTATTGGGCATTTTCTGATCGGAAATAATAATATTTACCGTTATACTATCTATTATGCGCAATGCTTCAGAAGCACCTATGGCAGTATAAACTTCGTATTCTTTTCTGAAAAAGGCCCTAAAAGAAGCCAAGTTGTTTTCTTCATCATCTACATATAATATTTTTATTTTATCGGCCATATGTTTTAGCGTTGCAATTATGTTACAATAACTCGATTTTTTTATGCAATGTCAAAATAATTTTAGTACCGCTTTCGTATTCCGATTCTATTTCTATTCTACCATGGTGACTTTCCATGATTTTAAATACAATTGACATACCAAGCCCTGTACCCGAACCAACGTCTTTTGTTGTAAAAAAAGGCTCAAAAATCTTGGCTTTTACTTCTGGCTTCATGCCCATGCCAGTGTCTACAATGGTTACGCATACATTTTCGCCATCGGTATAGGTAGCGATAGTGAGCTCATGTTTTTGCTGCGTTTTTTTTTGCACCATTGCATCAATGGCATTGTTGAAAATATTCATAAACACCTGATTGAGCTTGCCCGGGTAGCATTCTACAGATGGAATATCGCCCAAATTCATAGTTAGTTTTATATAATCGGGAATATTGCTTCTAATCAAAACCAAGGTAGATTTTATGCCATCATTTAAGTTGGCAAGTTTCAAATCGCTTTCGTCTAGCCTGGAAAAATTCTTTAAGCCCGACACAATTTCGGCTGTTCTTTTTGCCCCATCTTCAATGCCAGACAAAAGTTGGTCTATCTCATTTTTAATATAGTTGATGTCTATTTCATTTTTAAATGTCTCTATATCTTTCAATTGATGCTCTAATTGGTCGTTTGGAGTTAGAGATTCATATTTTGTAAGCACATCAAAAACATCTTTAATATCCATTTTCAAAGGCTTTACATTGGCACTTACAAAATTGATAGGGTTGTTGATTTCGTGGGCAATGCCTGCGGTGAGCTGCCCAAGAGAGGCCATTTTTTCAGCATCTACCAGCTGGCTCTGGGTGTCTTTGAGATTACTAAGGGTAACGCCAAGTTCTATATTGGCTACTTCCAATGCCTGCGTTCTTTCGTGTACTTTTTTCTCAAGCACAATATTTTGCTCTGTAATAAGATTTTTATTTTCCTGCAAAGCAATAAGCATTTCGAGTTGCGATTCTTCTTTTTCTTTTTTCAGGATATTTATACGGTCGGCTAGAGCGAAGGAAAGAATAATTACTTCAAGTGCCGAGCCTATTTGAATTATGTAATTTGTAAAATGATTAAATGGTAGAATGCCAAAATTTCTTAACGTAAATACAGTTACACCTAACAATAAAATTGTCCAAGCTGCAAGAAAAAAATAAGCAGGTTTGTATTTTTTTCTTGCAATTGTGTAAGCAATGTAAATGATGAACAAAGAGAGCAAAAGGGCATTTGTATCAATAAGCTTATGGCTTAGTATATTATAATCTAACAGGCTTAAGCAAATTGCTACTAAATAAGCTGTGATAAAAACAGGGAAAATTTTATTGTGTTTGGGAACATATACTTTTGTTTGAAGAAAGTTTCTCAAGAATACTATTGCGAAAATACCTCCCATTGCAGGAAAAATTATAACACTATGATTAGCAAACCAAGGAAAATTTGGCCACAAATACTTAAATCCGTAGCCTTGTAAAGTAGCTTGCATTAAACCAAAAAAAAATATATAGCTGACATAATATAAATAGCTTTTATCATTGACTATAAAATATATAAATAAGTTATACAATATCATCACTATTAATATTCCAAATTGAATGCCCGATATTGTATCGCTTATTATTAAAGATTCTGCTAGGTTTTGAGGGGATATAATGGAAAGAGGGATAAGCAATTGTTCTTTGCTTTGCACTTTTAGATAATAAACCTTTGTTTCATTTTTATTAATATTTAAATCAAACAAATAGTTTTGATGATTATATTTCCTGTTGGAAAATTTATAATTATCACCTGATCTGTGAATAAGGTACCTATTATCTTTATAATTATCATATAAAGCTATTTCATTCATTAATGGATAGGCCAATTCCAACATCATTAGATTACTGTTAGAAATATTTTTAATTCTGAACTTTATCCAATAACAAGAATTTGTAACTCCCATGTTGGGAACTTCATTTTTACTATTAATAAAAGAGTTATTTTTCTTTACTACCTCATTAAATTGCAAAGTTTGAGACCTATCTTCCAATATATTGATATTTTTACCAATGTATCTATATACAGATTCATCAAAAAATATTATAGTCTCCTGACAACATAATTTAAATGTTACTATTAAAGATAAAATTACACCATATGTGATTTTCTTCATCTAGTGTTCATAAATAAATTTTGTATAATTATAATTTAAGGTCGTATTCCAATTCAAAATTGGTATTTCTAGCACTTTCTACCTTAATTTGATTTGGATTTCTTCTTAAATCAAAAATCGATTCCCTGTCATCAGCATTTGCTGAATGTAAATTATTTGGATCTTTTAAAATCATTACTGTGGCTAAAAAATCTTCTTTAGGATAATAGAATGTGCCATTATTACCTAAAGATGTTTTTATTTCAAATCCTACTTTTTGTGCCATAGCTACTGTATACGAGGCACATAGTGCAAATAAAGAATTTAATTCTAACTGGCTTACAATTGAAACCCCTGCTTTTGTAAGTAGAAAACTTCCTATACCCATACCAGCAATTTCCCTTGAATTCCATAGACCACAAAATTCTCCTGTTCCTTTTTCACTGTATTTTTCGATTGTTTTATGGATACGATTGTCCATACTTGAGATGGCACTTTCAATTGGCAAAGCTTGCGTGCCCCCAAAACACTTAATTCTAGCCCCACCTAATATTTTTTTTTCTAGCTCGACAGCAATTACATAAACTGTCGGATCATCTTTCCACTCAATATTTGCTGATGTGACTTTTGTCACTCCAAATAATTCTAATATTCTACTATGCCCTTCTATAAATTTAAGACTTCTTTCTGGGTCGTCAACTGCTTTAAAAGCTTTAATTTTAATCATATTCATTAGTTACAGAATTCTAGTGTTCTGTCAATAGGTAGTCTTAATGATTGAGTTTTAGGTATATCAGCAATGCAAAGTCTGAACAGAAATACCTCAGCTGAATTATCGTTTACCGAAAATACTTTTTTAAATCTTTCTCTTAATAACCCAATTTCCTCATTCATTATAACAGGCATTCCTACTCCTTCACCATGAATATGTCTGATAAAAAACATTAAAGGTACAAGTAGAGGCTGAACACCTATCTTTTTTTCTGTTGCACTTAGCCACATACGTTGCCATGCTCTTCCTCCATTTATAAAATTTTCTTTGTTATAGTTCGGCATAGTAATAAAGCCAATCGCAGAAGCTGATTGTACTACTTTATTTGTCATTTTTCTAAATGCTGTACCTTTATCCCAATCTCTCAAATGGCGAATTGTATCGCTATCCTTTGCTAATTTAAATCCTGCAAACTCTCCTGCAGTGATATCTATGGTGGCAATATCTACACCATCTCTTTTCTCAAGATTTTCTTTTTCAGTCCATCTGATTTCATTTTTGAATAGGTCATTGTGACACTGGGGATGCAGAAGACGTATTCTATCTGCAGAGGCTATAATTTCTTGAAGCTCAATCAATCCAGCTTCAGAGTCCACAAATTGTATTTGTGCTAGGGGTATAGTTTCAGTTACAGACTTTAAATCATGATATACTGTAGGTTCTATCATTTGTCTCAATCGAATGTTTCTGTTAGTATGTCGTTTTTCTATTGTATTAGCAAGTTCATCTAAAATGTGAGGTTCTACACCATGTATGTCACAATTTTCTTTAAAAAATTTTATCAGAGCTACAACTTGTAAATTAGTTTCCATGGGAAATATTTCTACTTTAATATCATATTTAAGCTGATGAGTTTTTAGAACAAGATTTTCTATTGCTGCTCCTAATGATGAATAAGCTGATACATCGTTATAATCAAGAAATGATCTGTTTCTTGATTTATCATAATAAAGTATAAGATTTTTCCCCTTACTTAGCCACTTCCATGGTTGACAATTTCCACCGGATGGTGCAGTATTTGCAGCATTTACTAATTGAATTATTTCTTCTTTTGATAATTTAATTTGTTCGGTGGATTCATTAAAATTTAAATTGTTTGCCGCAGCCTCCATACTAGTTCTAGTTAGTGGTTCGCTATCATACACATCAAAATTTTGATAGTCCTTTACAGTTAAGGTTAATTTGTCTGAAATAATAGATTCTAAATCCACATAGTATCTTCCCGAATCGTGAAACTGATTAAGTAAAATTCTTCTGCTTACATCTGTAGTTAATCCTCCTCCGAGTGTTACGGCAGACGCTAATTGTGGCCAAGTGCTTATGCTTTCCTCTACTTCAAGCATGGAAGCTTTTAGTCGAGACGAAAGGCTTTCTTCCCCTGTCATGGGTAAAATAAAAGGAACCTTCTCTTCATTACTTAAACCTGTCAATTTTGTGGTATCCAGATGGTCAATCAGCCCATGTAGAATGGGTCTATCTGGTTCGAGGTCAAATCTTTCAATATCTATCATACCTCTATCACTCGTGTCCATCACCACAGGAATTTTCAATGCTTTGGCTTTGTAACGGCATAAAATTTTAA
>CAZMFZ010000160.1:0-6002 GCA_964565665.1 uncultured Bifidobacteriaceae bacterium
TTGTGCTTTTCTACTTTTGAAGCATCAGCATCTCTTATGATAATGATGCCATTTTCATTCAGGTTTTGAAGGCAATTGTTAATCAGCTCTTTTTGGTTGTCTATTTCCAAATAATGCAATACATCCATAAGAATGAACACATCTGATTTGGTGAAGTTGATTGTAGAAATATCAGCACAAACGAAATTGACCTTATCGATTTTTGAATGGCAGTTGTTTGCCACTTCTATTTTTTCAGCATCGTAGTCTATGCCAAGAATTTCTCTTTGCTTCGATTTATAATTTAATAAATAAGCCAAGAATCCATAGCCACAACCTATATCGACAACACTCGCCTTCATTGGCACATAACTTTGAACAAGGCTATATTCATGTTCCATACTTAATTTTATCTTCGAATACCATTCTAGTACCGGACCCTTGTATATATAGTTGGCAAGTAATCGGGAGGAAAAGTATTTCGGAGTTTCAACTTGCTCTTTCAGCATGGCAAATCGATTTGCAAAATGTTTTTTTATTCCTTTCGATGTATTAGCATAGCCAATTCCGAACAATTCATTTTGTGGCGAAATTCTTGGCAAAATTTCCAAAGTAATAGTGCCACTATTTACAATGAAGTCATTTTTACTGATAATAACGGCTGTGCCATGAATAAGAATAGGTACAATATCCAAATTGAGCTTTTCTGACATATAAAATGCCCCTTTGTGAAACCGCATTATTTCTCCATCTTCAGATCTAGTGCCTTCGGGAAATATCACAATCGAATAGCCTTCATTTACTTTTTGTGAAAGTTTCAAAAAGCTATCTTCCATTGAGTTTGAAATAGACTGAAAATCGGCATAGCGAACTATAGCACCGAAAAACGGAGAATTCAATACCCACTTATTCGTCACTAATATTAGTTTTGGATGTAGCGATAGCATCATGATAATATCTACATATGATTGATGATTACTGATGATTATCGAAGGTGTAGTAAATATTTCATCTGTTGAGTTGATAACTCGCTTTTTCACATTTACTATAGCCTTTGACATAATTTTGGCAGCATACATCAACATATAATGATAGCCTAGTTTTATTGTTCTTGCTTTTATTTTAAGGGTAGAAAATAAAATAAAGCCCACAACATTTAGCAACATACATCCAAGTAAAAACAGGCTATAAGCTATAGTTGAATAAAATAACCCAAGCAAAGTAATGGGGGCAAGTGCTGCTTTCTTTCTATTCAAGACCAACCAGTTAAAAAGAGTGGGAAGTACGGTGAATGAAATAGCAACGGTACAGAGAATGCCGATTACTGAAATGAGTGCTATGGATTTGATGGCCGGATGGGTAGCAAATATCAAAACACCTACACCCATGATGGTGGTAACTGCTGAAAGTAAAATGGAAATAGTGAACGAAGGCAGATGTTTTTTTCCGGTTTTATATTCATTGAGCAAACCATCGGAAATGAATATGGCATAATCATCGCCCAAGCCGAATATAAATGTAGAAATAATGATATTGATAAGATTGAATTTGATTCCGAATATTCCCATCAACCCCAAAATCCAGATCCAGGTAATGAGCATTGGAATAAAAGTTAAAGTGGCAAGTTCTATTCGTCCATACGAAATAAGCAAAACTAAAAACACCAATACAGAAGAAAGTGTAAGTATAATATTGAGTTCTGAATTTATGATTTCCACAAATCTTGAAGTGAGATTTTGCTTATCTGCAATTACTACATTGGGGTCGTTTTCCAATAAATTCAGTAGCAATGCTCTGTTTTCTTCTCCAATCTTTACTATTGTCAAAAGTGTAGTGCCTTGTTCAGATTCATTTACAAAATCTTTAAGAAATTTTTTCTTAAGAGTAATTGAGCTCTGGGAATCTATAGAATAAAACTTTTCATTTAACAATTGGCTGAAATCATTAAAAATATTGGCTTTGAAGCCCAATTGTTTTGCATTTTGGGTAATGAGGATATCCAACACTTGTTTTTTTTCATCGGTCCAATAGTTATTCCATAGAGCCAATCTTTTCTTTTGTTCATCTTCGGAAATTAAAATATCTAAAACCCCAGAATATTCAATGTCAAATTTTGTATGCGATTGAATGTTTGAAATGGTTTTTTGGCTGTTTTCTAAAGCTTCGTTTAGGTTTTTGCCATTCAATATCAGATACACTGGTTTTGCTCCTTCTGTATTTTCTATAATGATTTGCTTCTCTGCGGATTTGAGCTTGTGCGACATGTAATTTATCTTGCTCATATCGCTTTCAAAGCTGGCATATCTGGAAGTAAATACAAAGAGAAGAGTAAGCAGTACGATGGCTGTAATCCATATTTTTCCATATTTACTATTTTGCATTTTTACGGAAGAAAGGGCATGCTTTTGTGAAATGTCATTGGGTTTAACCGCGTCAACTTTATATAGTATTTTGATAAGCTGTGGAAGGAAAAGCAATGAAAATAATGCTGCCCCCAAGAGTGTAAAACCCGCAAAAAGACCAAAATCTTGTAATAATTGGGCTTTTACAAATAGTAAACAGAAAAATGCACCCACAGTAGTAATGCACCCCACAATTGTAGCAACCGATACATCTTTGACTACTGTTGCCATAGATTTTGTATGCTTGAAATGCACCAAAATATGTAGCGAATAATCGACTGCCACTCCAAGCACAATAGTACCAGCCCCAAGTGCTATTACTGAGATTTTAGCTTTGATAAAGTAGATAATTGCCAAAGAAAATACCACCCCAAATAGTGCAGGAAGCAAAATAATAGGCAAAACAAGCAAGTTTCTAAAATAAAACCATAACAGGAAAAGTATCAGAATCAGGGCAATGGTGAGGGTAAAGGCAATGTCTTTTTTTATCTGTGTAGCATTGGCTACTGCTACCGCAGGAGTGCCAAAATAAATCACCTCCATTGTTTTATCCGACTCCTCGAGCAATTTTATCTCATGATCTAATGCCTCTATCAATAGTGCATTTCTAGAAGTTTCATTTGGTGGGTGAGCAGAAGTGAGGAAAATAAGGAGGCTTTTTTGCCCTTTGGAAAACACATGTCCGTCATAAAGTTCGAATTGATTGTCTGGCTGCAAGCTTTTAAATTTTGCCAATCCTAGATTTGTAATTCCTACGGGGTCACGAATTATGCTTCGCTTGAGCAACATACTTGCCGGTGAAATCAGCAGTTTGTAATTGTTCTGCATAGCTGTTTCTATGGTAGATTTGTCGATGAGGGTGTCTATAGTTGTGTAATCTGATTCAGACAAGAAAAATGGAAGGTTTTTGTAAATTATATCCTGAATTTGGGCAATGGCATCTTCATCTATTTTTGCCTGAATGTCTTCAAAATGCGGCTTTATGGAAGGTTTATTAAAGTTTTCAACAAATTTATCGGCAAAATCAACTAATGCATCAGGGGCGGGGTTTGCACTCGTATCTCGTTGCGAAATTCGCACCACAAGTTTGTCTAAAAATTTTGTATTGCTCAATATACGATTCGATTTCTCGGTTTTCTCATCTAACGGAAGCATTTGGGTGATGTCTTCCTCTAATTTTATTTGAGAAGCGAAAAATGAAAGGGTAGCAATGAGACTAATAAGTAAAACCCAATACGCAGTTTTGTTCTTATCAAAAAATCTATAAACAGATACAAAAATATGCTCCATTGCTATGAAATTGCGTTTTTTCTAAATAGCTGTAATGATAAAAACGACAAAAGGCCAAATGCAGCTGCACTTATAACTGCCAAACAAACGCTGCCTACCAAATATTGAACCAAAGATTGACTTAGAGTAGCAAAATCAGGAATGGCAACGAATCGAATGCTATGGTTTGTGCCTACTAGCATGCTACCCATCCAATAGCTTCCAAATAAAATTAAGGGCATCATTGGTGGAATACTGATATTGGAAGCAAGTAACGTAATTACTTTGTTGAGCTTAAAAATATGAGCTAAAAACGCTGCTATCAGCATTTGATAGCCCCACACAGGCACTATTCCCATAAAAACCCCTAGTGAAATGGCTAACGATTTTTTTAGATTGGATTCATCGGAGTTTGCTATGTGATCCTTAAAAAGTGTTTTTAAGTTTTTTTTTTAATGCCATTGAAAAATCGCAACGGAGCATAATATATAATAGTGAGCGTAACCAATACTGCATTCAGTAGGCTTACTCTCGAAAAATCTTGAAACGGCCGGAAATGCGAAACCCTGGTTTCTTTAGGAGCATAATACACCTCAACAGGCACCGAATCAATCTTGATGCCGCTCCACGAGGCCCTCACAATTATTTCAACCTCAAATTCATATTTTACAGTATAGAATGTTGAATTTCTGAAAAGAAATAAAGGGTATAAACGAAAGCCAGATTGGGTATCGGGCACTTCAAACCCTGTTTCGAACCAAAACCAGAAGTTAGAAAATTTATGCCCAAAACTGCTTTTGCCCGGAATGCTTGCCTGATTCATGTTTCTAGCCCCAATAATGATAGCGTTGGGTTCTTGGTGAAGTTTTTGAAGAAACGCAGGAATGTCTTTTGCAAAATGCTGACCGTCAGAGTCGATTGTAATTGCATAAAGATAATTGTGGTCGAGGGCATACTTAAAAGCCTTTCTAAGGGCATAGCCTTTGCCTACATTGGGGCTGTAACTAACCGTGTGAATATGTGGGAAAGATTTCAGAATCTCAGAAGTGCTATCTGTAGAGCCATCATCCACTACAATTATATCGGAAGTATAAGCTAACACATCATTAATAATTGCGGTAAGTGTGAAATCATTATTGTATGTAGGAATAATTACACAACATTTTTTTTCTTTGAATAATTGGTGATAGTGAGTGGTATCAATCATTTAAATTTCCCTTTAAATTTTAAAAATACAGTTTCATTTTCAAAAACCGAATTATTCACCATAATAGTACCACCTTCAATTTCTTTGAAGGAAATTTCAAAACTTACTTTTGTATGAATGGCTGGAATAATAGATGCGGAAAATTTGATATTGTTAGCCTGAAACAAAATAAGATTTCTCTTTAAAGTGGTATTGAGAATGTCTTTCAGAATTTTCAAAAACACACCCCTGGCACGATAGGATTGCCAGGAAAATGCCCACCAAATATCGCATGATTGGAACCAAAAATTATATCGGCTGTAATTTTCTGGTTTTGGTCAGATTGTAATAGCGATGCGATGGAATAGAAACCGTTGTCGGGCATTTAATAAATGGTTTCTTTAAGATTAATGAATTGAATTGAACATGGTTGTTAGTTTAGTTTTCTAAACGTGCTTTGCTTCTAAACCAATAAGCCGCAATTACACTAGCCGCACTTCCTGTAATAATGGCAGCAGCAGCAGTAGGATGACCTAGATATAATGCAAAACAACCCACCCCGAAAATCATTGCACTACTTAGGAACCCAAGTATCTGACCTAAAATTGTACTGACTTTATAAGTCTAAGTCATCCTGCTTTCATTAATTTGACGACTCCTGATTTCGCTTTAAGCAAGTTCCATCCACTTTTTTGTACATCCTGGGGCTAATATTTCTAACTGTGCCAGAGTATCAGGATCAGGTATTATCCCTTCGAAACTTGTACCCTCTACCGTTTGGTCAGGTCTTACAACTAATTTCTTCTTGTTATGGTTGCTTGTGTTACCCAATGTGCATTATGTCTTTACACATTTCAACATACTTTTTCCTGTAATCAGAATTGATACGTCTTAAATCAGTTTTAATCTTTTGAGCAGGGCTTTTACTTAAAATTTCTTTGCATATTCTATAGGAAGAATTATCAATAACCCCAAAAAAATATAAAAAACCGTCAATCATAAAATCTGTTCGTTTCTTTAATGCTCTCATATTTTATAATTTGATTAGCGTAATTAGAGATTCTAAACCTAACTTAAATCTACTAAATTTTAGACTATTATAGATTACTTTTAAACAAAAATATATAAATTAAATTGTAAAAATATTTGCTTTAAAATCTATACTT
>CAZMFZ010000161.1:0-5940 GCA_964565665.1 uncultured Bifidobacteriaceae bacterium
GTGTTTCTTTGCTTGCTTCACCAAGATTTTCCATAGCACTTGATAAACTACCATAAAATTTATTCATCGATTTCAAGTGAACATTAATGTCTTGCAATTCGAGTTCATAAACAGCATTTAAAGCACTAAGATTTTTAGTAATGCTTTGAACTTGAGAATGATATTCTTTGGCATCTGTAGAGGCATTTGCCATTTCCGACATAGCTGTTACAGTTGTAGAATATGACTTATTCAATTCTTGAATTGTGGAAGTTGCAACCTTTACATTTGCAGTATACTCTTCAGATGCTGCCGCTGCACCAGTAATTTTACCTAATTCGGAAACAGTTTGATTTAACTGAGAAAAACCTGCTCCGATTTTTTCAATTACCTCTGGAGGCAAAGCATTTGAAATCACTTCATCTAATTTCTTCAAAGCACCACCCTGACTTTCTTTTTTAGCAGGTTTGTGGGCATGTCCATGAGCATCAATTCCCAATTCAGGGTGAATAATAGTCCAATCTGGCTCTGTAACTGGAGGGGCGAACGCAAAAAGCAAGAACAAAACTGCTTCAGTTCCAAGACCAACAATTAACATAGGTGCAGCGCCTGGCCAGTGCATAATTTTAAATAGTGCACCTAAAATTACAACAGAGGCACCAACTCCAGTAATTACAGGAGCTATGGTTTGATAAAATTTGTCTTTACCAGTAAGGGGATGAGAAGATCTATAAGCTGCGCTCATTTTTATGTAAGTTAATTAGTATAAAATTATTAAGTATAAGAATTAAAATTCGGCTCCAGAAGAACGACCAAGATAAGTCATTACATTTCTAAACCCTATGAAAGATTTTGTAGTATCTGCGTATTCGAAAGAGCGAGTACCAAGTTCTAAGTAATATGCTACATCTTTCCAAGAACCTCCTCTAACAATTTTCCTCTTTTCAGCGGCATCAAAATAAGTAGGATTCATGTCCCAAACTGTTGGCACAGAAGACTCAAAAAATGCATCTTCGCACCATTCAGAAACATTTCCAGACATATCAAAAAGACCATAATCATTAGAAAAGTATGACCCAGTTGGAGCGGTATACATAAATCCATCATCGTAATAATTTCCTCTTCCAGGTTTTAAATTAGCTAACATACAACCTTTGGAATTTCTGATATAAGGACCACCCCAAGGATACTTAGCCATATCTCTACCTCCACGACCGGCATACTCCCATTCTGCTTCAGTTGGTAATCTAAAAGATGGATTGGCAAAAAGATTTAACCCGCTCAATTCAGTTCTCCATTCATTCATATATCTTGTTCTCCAATATGAGAATATTCTCGAAGCATACCAATCCACACCAACTACTGGATACTCATCAAATGCAGGATGATAAAAATAGTATTCCATCATTGGATCACCCATGTGATGTGCAAAGTCTTTTACCCAAACTGTAGTATCGGGATACAAATCTCTCATTATATAATCATCACCTTTACTTTTGATTGTAGAATCTAACCAAGCTTGGGTATTTTTCCAATCAGGATATTCATCAGGACGGAGCAAAAAATAGATGAATTGCCTGTATTCATTATTAGTAATTTCGGTTTCATCCATATAAAACCCACCAATTGTAATTTGCTTATTATAATTGATTTGAGTGGATGGCACATCTTGATCTGCCTGACCCATGTGGAAAGTACCAGAAGGGCAAACTACCATGCCATAAGGAACTGACTGAGACCAACCCACCCTATCGGGTACGCCTACCAAGTCGCCTTGAGCAACATTATTATTGCTGTTATTTCTTTGGCATGCTTCAATTGCAACTAGTGCAGTTATCAAGGCAAATATTTGAATTGTATTATTAACTAAGCTATTTTTAGTCATACTTTGAGTATCAAAAACTTTTAAAGTCTGCCAAAACTATATATTAAATTTTATAAATACAACACCCTCACAAAAATTAATAAAAAATTAAAATCTATATCTTGGAGTACGTATTATAGGCTTGGGCAAAATATCAGGTACTGGTTTAGAGTAAGTTAGCATTATTTCATAAGAAGTACCTGCTTTTGCGGTACCGCCTATAACGGTAAGGTCGAAGGCTACACCAGCCTTCAGTGCATTATTTTTCGTTAAACCTACGCCTACAAGGGCAATGATGGCTTCTCCCGAACGGTATGATAGGCCTCCCCAAAATTGATCTTGGTTATATTTCAAAAGTGCCGAAAAATCTATACTTGAAGTTATAAGTTTTGGAAAAGTAGTTTTTATAATTACACTAGGAGTAAGCGTAAATAGCTCGTTTATTCTAAAATTATATCCACCTGTTAAATAATATTGTCGACCGATTGTTCCAGCCTTTGTGGTATCGGATTTAGCTTTATTATAAATTGGTTCATTTAGATGAAAAGAACTTAACCCAATATAATAATTTTGATGTTGGTAAAATAAGCCCGTATTGAGATCAAATAGCACAGGATTGTTTGAACCCAAATATGAAATTACAGGATCGTTGGGGTCGTTTGGAGAAAGTACGTCTACATTAAATGCTTGATTGTATATTCCTAATCCTATACCAACACCAAATTTTCCTTTGCCCAAATCAAAATGATAGGCATAATTGACTTTGGCATTGACATTAGATAATGGTCCTAGAGTTTCTCTCATTATATATCCTCCTATGCCGCTATTGATTTGCTTAATTTTTGTAGATCCAACAAAAAGTTGAGACACAGGAGAACTTGACAATTCAGAGCTGCCAGTATTAGGCCTGCTACCTGCCCATTGATACCTAATTAGCATTGCAATGTTTGTGCTATTATCAATGCCTACGCTGCCCGGATTCAAATACGGACTAATAAACATATATTGGCTAAATTGAGGATCAGTCTGAGAATAACCCTTATACAAAATAAGTATGTTGTGAAATATAAGTACTTTAATAACTAATTTTCTAAACATACTATTAGGAATTAGATTTGGTTTGAGTCTTTAATATATAGCTCAAGTGCTCCTGTCATGGATGGGGCATTTGGCATAGGGGCTTCAATATCTAAAAAAAGACCTGCATCTTTTACCGCTTTTCCTGTAGTTGGCCCAAAAGCTGCTAATCTGGTTGCCCCTTGTATAAAATCTGAAAAATTGTGGTATAATGAATTGATGCCTGATGGACTGAAAAACACTAAGATGTCGTATTTTACATCTGTTAAATCTGACAAATCGCTAGGAACTGTATTGTACATAACCGCTTCTACATAATTGAAGTCATTATTCTTCAAAAAAATAGGCAATTCATCATTTCTGATATCTGAGCATGGATAAAGGAATTTTTCTGCTTTGTGCTTTTTCATTATCTCAAATAAATCTGCAGTCGTTTTCTGGCCAGTAAATATTTTTCTTTTGCGAAGAACAATATATTTCTGCAAATAATTAGCCGTTTGCTCAGATACACAAAAGTATTTTACAGTAGGTGCAATTTCTACTTTTCCATCTTTACAAATCTTGAAAAAATGATCTACGGCATTTCTGCTAGTGAATATAACGGCAGTATAATCTGAAATTTCAATTTTCTGCTTTCTAAATTCTTTATAAGGAACCCCTTCAATATCAATAAATGGCCTAAAATCTATTTTAATATTGTATTTTTTAGCCAAAGCAAAATAAGGAGAATTTTCATCAGCCGGTTTTGCCTGAGTTACTAATATGCTTGATACTTTTATTTTTCTTGACTCGACTGATACTGCTATGTTATTGGCCTCTGTCTGCATTTAAATGAATTCTGATTGGGATAATATTTTAAGAAACACGCATGTAGGAAACAAATCGCAAATGCAAATATAGGCAATAATGTAAAATTTATTAAAATTGAATACCTTATAAAAATAATATAACTCTTTCAATACGAAAAGAGACAAAACCAACACAATGGGATATACAAACTTTAGCATGGAATCACTTTCCAATTGATAATAAGGCGAATGGACTAAAAAATAAATTGGATATATAAATAAGATAGCCTGAAAAATAGTTTTAGAAAATTCATTTATTAATATTTTAGAAAATGCTGCCACCCCGAAAACATAAGATACCAACCTGTAAATTATATATTTAAAGGAAAACAATAAAAAAGTGGCAACCAAACCATAGGTAAAAAGTGCAGCCCCATGTGTGCTACTAAAAACTTTATACCCAGATATATAAGTGTCTTTATCAAGAAACACATATATATATATGCCTGCCAATATTGAAATGAATAAAAAAATAAAAATACTTTCGTTCTGAAAATAAGTGAGCTTAGAAGAAGACCTGTCCATAAGCGAGCCCATATCGACTTGCCATTTAAAAATTCGATGGTAGATATTGGGAACTAATGTTTTGAGCAAAATGAATGTAATTAAAGACAATATCACTCCAATGATGTATTTATCTTTTTTCTCAGAGCTGGTAGAGAGAAAATCAATAGACTGCGATTCAATATTTTCGGTATTGGAACTTGGCAAATTTTTAGCTGAGTTCCTAAATAAATCTACGGTAAGGCTATTGATAGCATTAGGAGTGAAAATAGATAAAAAAATATGGTCTTTGTCGAAATTTTTGGCTACATATACTTTTACGTCAAACCATATTACTCCCTTCGCATAGTGCCGTGCCATTTTTCCATTTACGTATATATAGACATCTTTTTTTGATTGGATATATATTTTGTGGTTTACAATTTCAGAGGCTGGAATTTTCAAATACACAACATTTACATCAGAGGACTTGCCCGTAACCGGCAATAAAGACTTGTATTCACTGCGGTAGATAAGAAAATCTTGGTTGAGATTTCTAACCATATCTACATTAGAGCAGAAAACTTCCAAGGAGATACCCAAACAGAAGAGAAAAAAACAAAAATGTATTATTTTTTTAACCACTCTAAAAGAAGGCACAAAAGTAGTGAAATTATGGCAACAATAGCCATAACTAAATTGGTAGATAAATCGGAAAGTAAATAGGCAAGTACAAATATCAAAATATTGATTGTTGAAAGTATACCCACTATCTGCATAGAATTTAAGCCTCGGGCTTTCAATATATGATGAATATGGTTTTTATCAGGAGAAAAAGGCGATTTTCCTTGTAGAATTCTGATTATGAAAACCCTAGTAGTATCTACAACTGGTAAAATAAGTATTGAAACTGCCACTGCTGGGCTTGTGCTTATGTAATCGAATTGAATAAATTTGATAGCAAATATGGAAATGAGAAAGCCGCAAACCAGAGAACCTGTATCGCCCATAAAAATGATGGCTTTCCGAAAATTATATCTTAAAAAGCCGATAACGCCACCCATAAGTGCAAAACCTAAGTTGGCATAAAAACCTGAATTGCCAGTAGGTAAATTGTAAAAGAAAAATACAAAAATGGCTGAAATAACTACCGTGACGCTACCTGCTAAGCCATCGAGCCCATCAATTAAATTGATAGCATTGGTGATGCCGATAATAACCAAGAATGAAAAAGCATAACTTATGCCAAACGGAACTTCGTGCCATCCCAAAAAACCATGAAAATCTGAAATGCGAATATCGCCAATAAAAATAACGATGCCCGCAGCCAACACTTGTACAAAAAACTTTTTGAATGTAGAAAGTGTAATGATATCATCTTTAAGACCAACAAAAAATAATATGATACAGCCGGCAATTACTTGTTGAATTTCTTTGTCTATATCGCCAAAAATAGTGATTGCTGATGCGAAGCCTGCAAAAATTGCTACACCACCAAGCCTTGGTGTAAGCGACATGTGGACTGTACGCAAATTAGGCTCATCTAGCAGTTGCTTTAAATGAGCTACATTAATAATAGAAGGAATGGCAAACACCGAGATCAAAAAGGACCAAATAAAACAAAGAATAGAGCTTACCACGATAAAATTTAGTCAGACTTAGCTTATATTATACTAATAAAGAGAAAGT
>CAZMFZ010000162.1:0-5838 GCA_964565665.1 uncultured Bifidobacteriaceae bacterium
GAAAACTTGGGTTTCTTGAATATTTTTTGGTGACGCCTTCGCATCACAGAGTGCACCATGGTAGCAATGAAAAATATTTGGATAAAAATTATGGGGGATTTTTCATTGTTTGGGATCGGCTATTTGGCACATTTGCAGAAGAAAAGGAACAAGTGAAATTTGGCCTTACAAAGCCGTTGACTAGCCGAAGCCTCATTTGGCAAATTTTTCACGTGTGGGTAGAGCTGTATGCTGCGGTAAAACTTGAAAAAAGATGGGTCAACAAATTAAAAATACTCTTCGGAAAGCCTGATTTGATCAACCCCAATATTCGCAAAAAGGCGGAGAAATTTTTCCTTACCAAAAAAATAAAAGGCAAAATATCCGATTTGTTTAAGCAATATATTGTGTATCAAATGGCCTTTTCGCTTTTGGCACTTATATTATTGTTGTATTTCAGCCAGGCACTCAAAATTTGGGAGACATACGCCATTGTGACTGGTATAGTGCTTACACTAATTAACTGCGGAGCCATAATGGAACAGCGAAAATGGGTATTTCATCTTGAATTCGCTCGCTTCGTACTAATAATTCTCGCTGCTGGGTGCTACAATGTGCAGTGGATTGCGCCTGGAGTAATCGTATTGTGCGTTTTCCTTATTTATTATTCTAGTCTGCAACGTTTTTATTTTTCCCGCTACCTTGCCCCTTCTCCCATCAATTCAATTTAATATCAAATGTGGTTAGCAATTACCAGGTGGATTGTCACCTTTAGAATTTACATTGTAGTAGCACTTGTTGCATTTACTGCTTTCTTAGGCTATGAAGCTACAAAGCTTGAAATGTCGTACGAATACGGCAAGATTGTGCCTGATAATGATCCAGACATGGTTTTTTACAATACTTTTCTAAAAAAGTTTGGTGAAGATGGCAATACTTTTATCATTGGACTTGATGGAAAGAAGCTGTATGAGCTTCGGAACTTCAATCGACTTGTGGTATTGTGTCGCGAATTAAAAGCCATATATGGAGTAGATGAGGTGATTGCCATTCCTACAGCCAAACAGATAATACGGGATAAGGAAAATGAGAAATTTGCTACCCAGCTAATTTTCACAGACACTTTGCAGACTCAAGTGCAGCTCGATAGCGTAATGGCTGTATTCGCAGCTTCTAAAATTTACCAAGGATTGATATATAATCCTCAATCGAGAGCTACGGTAGTGGCTGCGGTGATAAATAAAGAAGTGCTGAACACCGAAAAAAGAGCTGCCACCATACAGTCGGCATTAGATTTGAGTAAAAAATTTGAGGTGGACACTCAAATTAAGCCTCATTTTGCCGGGTTGCCATACATCCGCTTTATCAACACAGGGCTTTTTAAAGATGAGTTTATGCTGATGACTATTCTCTCAGCATTGGTTACCTGTATTATTCTTTATATACTTTTCCGCTCCTTTTACGCCTTACTATTTACAGTTATAGTAATCTGTATTACAGTGGTATGGAGCATGGGCTTTACCGTATTGTTCGGTTACAAAATCAGCATCCTCACCGGAATGCTGCCGGCACTTATTGTGATTATTAGTATTCCTAATTGCATCTACATGCTCAATCAATATCATCATGAATTTAAGAAACATGGAAACAAATTGAAGGCAGTGAGTAGAGTAATTGAGAAAATTGGCTTCGTAACCTTTATGACCAATATCAATACCGCTGTCGGCTTTTTCGTTTTGCTTATTACCGACATCACTATTATATATGAGTTTGGCATGATTGCCGGTATTATGAGTGTAGCCACTTTTTTGATAAGTATTACCATCATTCCTATATTATTTATATTCCTGCCCGTACCCAATACCAAGCAAATGATGCACCTAGATAAGAAAACGCTAAGTTTTATGCTTGAAAAGGTAATCTGGATAGTAAAATCGCATAAATGGATAGTATATTCTTTTACTGCAATCTGTTTGTTGGTATCAGCCTATGGTATATACAGGGTAAAAGCCATATCATACATGGTCGATGATTTCCCTGAGGGAAGAACCGGAATCAAAGGCGACTTGGAATTTTTCGAACATAATTTCGGGGGTGTATTACCACTAGAGATAATGGTAGATTTCCATACCAAAAGGGCTATTTACAATATTAAAAACTTAAATAAAATTGATGAATTAGAGACTGAGCTGAAGAAAATAAGTGGTATTTCACCCCCGATGTCCATTAATACCTTGGTAAAAGCCTCAGTTCAAGCTTATTATAATAACGACACTAACGCATACCGTTTGCCTACAAATAGTGAGAAAGCTTTTTTAGCTAAGTACTTAAAAAAGAGTAGCAATGAAATTAGTTTTATTAATGCTTTGGTAGATAGCAACGCCAGTACCGCTCGTATTTCACTCAAAGTAGCCGATATGGGCACTATAAAGATGGACTCACTTGTTGAAAAGCACATAAAGCCAGCCATTGCATCGGTATTTGGAAACTCAAATACAGATGTGAGCCTTACTGGCACTTCCCTTTTATTCCTAAAGGGTAATCAATATTTAATAAACGATTTGGGACAAAGCTTGGTATTTGCTTTTCTGTTAATATCTGTAATGATGGCATTTATGTTTACCGATGTGAAAATTATTTTTATCTCACTTATTCCAAATATAATACCCATGATAATCACACTTGGTATTATGGGCTTGTTCGACATCAGACTCAAAACCAGTACTGCGGTTATTTTCAGCACTTCTTTTGGTATCACTATCGATAGCACCATCCATTTTCTCAGCAAATTCAAACAGGAAATCGCAAATAGGCAAATCACTATTTTAGAAGCCGTAACCAGAAGCATAAAAGATGCGGGGATAAGTATGCTCTACACTTCTGGAGTGCTATTGATTGGTTTTGGCATATTTATGTTCTCTGACTTTGGGCAAACCGTAGCCCTGGGCTTGCTTACCTGCCTTACTTTATTCTTTGCCACCATTACCAATATGTTGTTACTGCCTATTCTATTGGCAGACTTCGTGAAGATAAAGGAGAAGCGAGTGGATAACAAGAAATTGAAACCTATTTAAAATTGTTCTTTAAAAGATTTAGTTACAGATTGTAGCATATAGGATTTTGCACATAGATTAAGATAACTAATGGTGCAATCTTGATATTTTTATTTTAAAAAATCTGCATGAATGGCATCCTTTTCTGAGAGTATGGGGCTTTCTACAGGCCATTTGATGGCAAATATTGGATCATTCCAGCGAATGCCTCTTTCTTTACCTGGACTATAAAATTGAGAGACTTGATAGTTTACCTCCACATCATCAGTAAGGGTGCAAAAGCCATGGGCAAAGCCTTCTGGTACATATAAAAGTCTTGAATTTAATGCCGAAAGTTCTACTGCAATGTATTGGCAATAGGTTGGTGATTTTTTTCGAATATCAATTATCACATCTAAAATAATGCCTTTGGTGCACCGAATCAGCTTGGCTTCCTCAGCACCATCAATTTGATAGTGCAGGCCCCTAATTGTATTTTTATACTTAGAAAGCGACATGTTCGTTTGTGGAAACACCGTATGTAAGCCGTATTGTGAAAATTCATTGGCACAAAATGTGCGTGCAAAAAAGCCACGTTCGTCTTCCCGTTTATCAATATCAATAATAAAGGGTCCTTTGAGTTTGGTTTCGCTGAAAATCATTTTATAAATCAGAAATGTTTTAGAAATAGTAATACCTATTCGGTTTAATTTTTAAAGATTTCGGTCCCATAAAAAATAAATATTCATAATAATTAGAAATGTGATAATGGCAATTTGGGCGAATGGCACGACATTGATATGCAGCAATCAAATATTTCAAGCCAATTCCTATCTAAATAAATAAGGTATTGAACTTGAGATAGAAATCTATATTGCCAATTAATTTTTGGCTAAATAGTAGAAAATTTCCTTTTTAAGCAAATCAGGACGTTCGCTCGATACCACATGACCGGTTTGCGGCAAAATAAAAGTGCGTAAAGGAGCATTTGTAAGTACTTTTTTTGCAAAATTAATATTTGAGGTATCTACCATCCAATCGTCAGCCCCGTGCATGAGTGTAGTAGGTACGGTAATTCTCGCCCATTGTGGAATCATTTTTTTTAACTCAAATGCTCTGGAGTACTTTTCATCTGTAGCTACATTCATCGAATTTGGTAGCAACCACCGTACTAAAGACAATCTTCCGAAGAAAGAAAACCACCAAAAACGCTCTTTTTCAGGATCCAAATCAGCTCCAAGCAACAAAAGGCTTTTGATTTTATCGGAATTATTAGCAACCAGAGCGGCAGCCACTGGAGCTCCAAAAGACCTTCCAACTACATATATTGATTTGTGTTTGTTGCTATCAATAATGGGTTGTAGAAAATTGGCTTGTTTTTCTATCGATTTTTCTACCAAACCATAACCCGATTTTCCATAGCCTGCTCTATCAACCGAAATCATGTGAAAATTCCTTTGTAAAGTACTGTCGTCAAGCAACTGAATATAACCCCACCATGCACCTGGAGCACCATGTATAAATAAAAGTAATGGTAAGCTATCATTGCCTACTTCAGCGTAGTGAATGGTTCGGCTGTCAATTTTATAAGTTTTGAAATGGGGTTTGTAAAGTTTGGTTTTGTAAAAAACAGAAACTTCACTCTCTGACATTTGGTAACCCCGAAAGCAAGAAGACCAAAATAAAGTGGTAAGTAGTAGCAGTGCAACACCTAAAAATCTAACCTTATTCACTTTTGGTAACTGTGATGACATATTAGTAATACTCTGATTAGATACTTTTTGTTCCTTTCAGGTAAGCATTTGACAATATAGGGAATAAAAAGGGGTATTGCAAAATTTAAAAACAATCGTTAGCTTTTAAGAAATGCGATAGAAAAGCCTTATAATGAAATTCATCCAACTAATTATTAGAATTTTCAACTAGTCCAATTTAAAAATATCGTCTACTGTGAGTGAAAAATCAGGAATGGCAGAATCAGCAGAACAGACATCATTTTCGGTACAAATAGCAGCTGACTTGAAGCCTGTAAATATCCAAACTTGCCTTAATTCTGGAAAATTTGCCAAACCGTTTTTACGCCAGCATCGAAATATTCCTTTATTTTTGATTCAGTCTCAAATGTGTTTTCGTTTTTTGAGATGATTTCAATTACAAATTCAGGAATAGGATGCAGGTTTTGAGCTGAAAATTGGATTTGCTCTTTTGTAAAAAAAGCCAAGTCAGGAATTCGGGTAATGCGGTCATTTAACTTGCAGCGAGTTTCTGGTACACTTCTATTTTCATTTTTATAGCTCTCGGTATTAATGAATTTGTCTTGAATGTTAAGAATTATATACCTCTCAATATTTTTTATAAAGTCGCCATTTTTTATTGCAAAGCCGTTTTTCCGTTCATATTTGAAGCCATTTTTAGGTTCCCAATTGTCATAGGCATCATAAGTCATGGCCATTCTTTCAAGTCCGTGGAGCTTTCTTATTACTCTGGCTTTTTTTACAGAAATTTCTTCTACAAGTGCTTCCTTTTTATTGTTGTTATATAATCTCTAATATGATAGTTTGAAGCTAAAGTTCCAGCTAAAAAATGATTTTTTTGGTGGGGACATTTATACATTCATCACAGTTTCTCTTCTTCTCATTTTCCCAGCAGGAATGCCAAACATCATTTTAAATCTTCGGCAGAAGTACGCGGTGTCTTTATATCCGATCTCTTTTCCAATTTCTCTAATACTTAATTTGCTTGTTCTCAGCAAATTCACTGCTGCCTCCATGCGTTGGTACTCAATGTAGTCTTGTGGGTTTATGCCGGTAAGCATTTTGAAATACTG
>CAZMFZ010000163.1:0-5551 GCA_964565665.1 uncultured Bifidobacteriaceae bacterium
GTGTATTTATCTTATTTTAAGGATGTAACAATCGAAAGTGTATATGAAAATAAAAAAAGAACATTTACATTTAATAATTCATTTGAAAAGAAAAACAATAAAGTTGTAGATGTGAGTAATATTCCTTCAGGTTCAATTCTTTCATTTGCAACATACACAAAAAACAATATAAATACCTATGATTATGTAAGAGCTACTTCTATTCAAAAAGCACTGATTACTCACTTTTTTCCCAAATTTCACGCCTTAAAAACTCAAGAAAGAGACTTTGAAATTGTAATAAATGTTACCGTAGACGAAGAAAACCCTAGTAACAAATTTTATTCTGATACACAAAAAATAACTGCCGATACTTTACTTAATTTAGAAACAGAAAGTTTTCCAGGCATAGAACTTTTTGGAGATTTATTGTTATACTTTAGCGTAAAACAAACTTTTGATAACGCACCAATCATTACTGCTATTTGTGCTGAAGGTAGAACGATACCTCTCACGAATTTGATACCACAAGAAAATATTCCGCAAGGCTACGATTTAGTTTTCCTTCTTTACTCTAAATATTTTGATGGGAAAGTTAATAGTTCAAGACAAAAACTGGAAATTGAAGAACATGAATTCAAACAAATTAAAAACATATTATTAGACAAAATCGGAGCAATACTCACTAAAAAAATTCCAAGTATAAACGAAAGGAATGAAAATGCTATTAAATCTTTGGACGATAAATTCCCTCATCTTCAGGGATATTTTAATGAGCCAAGTATTGGATTAATAGACAGGAATAAATCATTAGAATCCGCCCAAAAAAAGTTTTTTCAAGCTCAAAAAGAAACACTAGAAGCGATAGATTTAACAACAGAGCAATATGAAAAATCTTTAGAAGTTTCAGCAAGGGTATTAACTGAATATATTTTATACAGAAACATTATTATTTCAAAACTCAGTAAAATTGATAAAAATAGTAGCGAAGCTCATATTCATAACCTGATAGCTCCCAAGAAAAAAAGATATGAAAGCGAGAATTTTGTTAATGATTTATATTCAAATAATGTGTGGCTATTGGATGACAAATATATGTCTTACAACACCATATTAAGTGAGTTAGAGATGGATAAATTACTTAAAAAGATAGCTATTGATGATTATGAAGAGGATGGCAGTCGACCAGACATAGCTATTGTTTTTTCAAACGACCCAAATACAAGCGAAAAAGTAGATGTAGTAATTGTAGAATTAAAAAAATTAAATCTAAAACTTGAAAGAAAGGTAGACGTGGTTACTCAACTCACATCAAGAGCAAGAAAATTATTGACAAATTACCCAAATAAAATACAACGCATTTGGTTTTATGGTATAGTCGACATAGACAAGGAGTTTAGATTGCATTTGAAAACCAATGGTTTCAAAGAATTATATTCAAATGATACAGTTTTGTTTAAACCTACAGAAGTTTATTTAGATGACAAAGTAAGTATTTCGATGGATTTCTATATTCAAACATACGATTCGTTAATTAAGGATGCAGAGAAAAGAAATTCTACATTTCTTAAAATTCTTAAGGAAGGTTTTAAAAAGAAAGAATAAATATTTCAATGAACTACCAATTAACAAGCCTAATTTTTGGAAATAAAATATACAATCTAAGATTCCCCCTTCGATGTAAATTTGAAAAAGAAGAAGGTTTCTACACCATTTAATCTGAATTTGGCGGAAAGCCAACTTTGAGAAAGGTTAAATTTTATAAAATCTGTTGTAAATAATATGCTCTTAAAAGCAGAAGAAAAATAATGGATGTATTAGATTCTAAAAAGGCATATAAGAATTTAAAGAAAAAAGGATTCAATTACTGCTTTTAGGGCTAAAAACTAGCTGTAATCTTCCCATTTACAAATCTTTGTGAAAGCGTTTGGGGAATGGCATACTGGCGGTTTTCGAAATCAGAAATCCATATATAAGAAAGCGTATTATTGATGCCCAAAATATTCAGTACTTCTACTCCAATGCTGATTGATTCAAAAAATCTACTTGTAGTTCTTTTTTTATCGTTGAATGTAAGCACTTTAGAGAAACCCACATCTAAGCGTCTATAAGGAGTAATTTCCAAAATATTCCTTTGATTGGGGCTGTTGGGAATGCCAAACGGCAAACCTGTGCCGAAAACCAAGTTTATAAAAACTTTCAGCGAAGGATTGTTAGGAATATTATCTTGAAAAAAACATGCGAACGTAAGCCTTTGGTCCGTTGGTCTGCGAATGAAGCCTTGAGTGCTGCCGTCTACTTTTTCTTTGGTCTGCATTATTCCCAAGCTAAACCACGATTCTGTGCCCTTAATAAATTCGCCACTTACCCTGAAATCGGCACCTACCGCATAAGCCACAGCAGAATTTTGGGCATAATAGCGAAGCCTTACATTGTCGATGTCGTATGGCACTACATCCCATAAGTATTTTCCATACAATTCGGAAATTAATTTAAAATCCCGCCCCCAGGCTTTAAATCGGTAATCTGAACCTGCAATGATATGAACTGCACTTTGGGCTTTCAGGTTGGGATTGATTTGATAATTGAAATTTCGCAATTCTCTATAAAATGGAGGCTGCCGATAAATGCCAGTTGCCAACCTGAAAACTATATCCTTACGCCATTGAGGTTTGAACGCATATTGAATGCTGGGGCTGATGAGAAACTGCTTGTTCAAATCCCACCAACCGAGGCGGGCGCCATAAGTCAAGGTTTGAAAAGTATCTATTTTGTGGGTGCTTTGCATATATCCCGCCAAGCGATTGGTATTGAGGTTGATGGTTGATATGGTGGCTGGGGTTAGTTTTATATAATCGAGCGAATCGGAAAAACTGTAATCATATAATTTATCTTCAAAAATTTCTTTCGAATATTTCAATCCAAACTCAATTGTGTTTTTCTCGGTGCGATAATAATAACTGCGGTTTTCGGCTGCAAACACATTGGCATGAAGGCTATTGCGACCATAGCGGAAAATGCTTCCTGCACCTCTGAGGGTAGCACATTTATTCAAATTATCTTGCGAATTGCCATCGGGTTCTACATCGCATAAGCGATAATAAGCATCAAGATTTATGTATTCTCGCTCACGGGTATCAAATGCTGAGGCGTAAAATTCAGTTTTTAAATTTCCGGTAGCCCAATGGGTGAGCTTGATGCCATTTTGCCAAGTATCATAATTCATTTTCTCGTTTCCCTCAAAATCAACAGTCAACTTCAAAATAGATGCATTAGTGCCAAAACTGCTCTCTGATATATTGGGAATCACCTGATATTCGTTGCCGGCATAGCTGGTCAAAATTCCCAATGTGGTTCGTTTTTGTATTGGAAAATCTTTTTTCCGATTTGTCAAATCAAAATTCAAATAGCTCTGAAAATCGTTGAAACTAGGCAAATATTGGCCTTGAGTAGGCAAAGTGTTGAGCAAGTATTTTGAAGTTTTGTTTCTAAATCCTGCCACAAACGATATTCGTTGGTTTTTGTCTGTACCGCCCAAATGCACAGTGCCACCAAGTAGCCCAATTGAGCCTGAGCCTTCCCATCTGGTAGGTACTTTGTAGCTCACGTTCATTACCGAAGAGAGTTTGTCGCCATATTTCGATTGCCAACCACCTGAAGAAAATTCTACTGATGATGCCAAATTAGGATTTACAAAACTCAAACCTTCCTGCTGCCCTGAGCGAACCAAAAAGGGGCGATAAACTTCTATGCCATTTACATAAATTAAGTTTTCATCATAATTTCCACCCCTTACAGAATAGGTAGACGACAGTTCATTGTTGGAAACCACCCCAGGCAACACTGCCAAAAGTTTATTGAAATCGCCAAACGGAGAGGGGAGCAATACCGCATTTTTGGGGTTTAATAAAGTCATTCCTGCTTCAGTGCGGGTATCGCGCAGGGCATTGATTTGCACCTCGTTGATTGTTTTGGTATCGGGTTGTAAGCTTATTTCTAATAATTTTGAATCTTGATTTTGATTTGAAATGAAAATCGTTTTTGGTTTATAGCCCAAGTATTTCACTTGAATTTTGGCATTGCTATCTACTATAGTTTCCATTGAGAAATAACCATTCTTATCGGTCTCTACTGCTTTATTGGTGTTGGTTGCAATTACTGTAGCAAATGCCAGTGGTCTGCCTTTCTCATCACTTACTTTGCCTTTGATAATGGCAGATTGAGAAAAAACCAAAAACGGGAATAATAAAAAAATCAACTGCTTCACCATGAGACAAATAACGCTATTATTCGCAAATTCTTATAATGGAGATTTCCGAGGATAAAAAGTATAGAACAATTGCAGTCTATAATCGAATTTTATCAAACCCTTGACTATTCATTGCTTTTTGCACAACTTACAGCTCAAATTATAAGCACTATACCAACCAACTATACAGTGGCAGAAAATAACAGAAATATTAAAATTGAGCACTTTGAAAATCTGGTAGCCATGGCAGCTGCTGATGGCCACATGGACGATGATGAAAAAGAGTTCTTGGCCGAGAAAGCCGAAGAATTTGGCTTAAATCCTGAGGAAATTAAGGAAATTCTCAACAATCCTCATGAATTGACATTTAAGGTGCCAACCACGCAAGATGAAAAAGAAGAGCAGCTTTCAGATGCGGTTTTTATGGCCATGATAGATGGCGAAATTCATGAAAAGGAATATGCCATGTGCATTAATTTTGCCAATAAACTAGGGCTTTCGAATACTGATGTAGATGAAATAATTGCCTTGGCAAAAAGATTATCCTTATAAAAGCTCCTCAATTTTGACCTTACCTGATTTCAGCTACAAATCTGATTTTATTTCCATAGCAATTGCAAATGCCATTTTTGCCACTCTCAAATCAAATATTGAGTGGAAACAGGAAAAAATTAGAATATTCGGCAAAGAAGTGCTCGAACCTCGATTGGTGGCTTGGTATGGCGATAAGCCTTATAAATATACAGGCAAATTAATGCTGCCTTTGGCTTGGACGGCCTTACTTTTAGATTTGAAAAATACCATTGAGCAATCATCAGGGCATATTTTCAATACTGTATTGTTAAATTATTACAGAAATGGACAAGATAGTATGGGTTGGCACAGTGATGATGAACCTGAGCTTGGTCGAAACCCTGTAGTTGCATCATTAAATTTTGGAGAAGCAAGAAAATTTCAATTCAGACTAAAATCAGATAAAAATACCAAGCATGAAATATGGCTTGAGAATGGCAGCTTGCTGATAATGAAAGGCGACACCCAACATCTTTGGCAACATTCACTTCCCAAATCTTCCAAAGCAATCGGAGAGCGTATTAATATGACATTCAGATATATACTTTAGTGTTTTTGGTAAAAGCGTTTTATTTGCAAATTAATTACTGTATTACTCATTATCATTCTCTGTTTCAGCGTTTAATAAGTATAGAATTTTAGTGTGCGATTCAATATGCTTTCTATTATTTGTGCTAAAATATTGCTTAGTATTTAACTAATTTTTTTGCAGAAATTTTATTTTATTTTTTCTTGATGCCAGCTTTTAAT
>CAZMFZ010000164.1:0-5392 GCA_964565665.1 uncultured Bifidobacteriaceae bacterium
CCCACGATGTTAATATTAGCATTGGAAACAGGGGTTGCTATTGTAAAGTTTGGAAATACTCCAGTTATCGTGGTTCCACCCGCACCTGTTAAATTAGTTTGAGGAGTTGCAAAGGGAGTATTGATGGTCAAATTTGGGTAAGCTCCTGTAATAGTTGTAGCACCTGCTTGACTTAAATTTACAGGAATATTTCCTGAACCTGAAATCACATTTCCACTTATAGTAATGTTTGTGCCAGCCACCAACGCATCTTGTTTATTGAGAAAGGTTAAAAAATCGGCTGATGTCAATGCACCACCTTGTGTGCCATTTGCATTTTGGATAGAAATAATAGGCTCAGCACCGCCATTGATAACTGATATAAATCCTGTACCAGCAACAGAAGTTACAGTTCCTGCCGAAGCATTGCTAGGTTCCCATAATCCTGATCCATTATTATATCTTAAAACTTGTCCATTGGTGGGTGTGGAAGAAGAAAGCAAAACTCCGTTCAATCCTCTCACAGTTAAGTTGGAAAATGTACCTGCTAAATCCCCTCCAGCAACATTGCTTGCTCCGATTTTGGAATCAAATCTAATCCAATCAACACTAGATAAATATCCATCTTGGCCTACATTTGCTTGCTGAATGGAAATTATAGGGTCTAGGCTGCCGTTTCCATTTACTATAATCGGTCCAATTCCGCTTACACTCGTTACCGTTCCCCCGTTTGCACCAGCCAAGTTGCTAGGTTCCCACTGGCCAGTTACTGCATTAAATCTTAGAAACTGCCCGCTTACTGGAGCAGTTTCACTTACTTTTTGGTTCTGGATTTTCAGGGCATTTTCTGCAGCCAAAGCATAGGGAACACTTTGAAACTGGCTAATGCCCAAGCTTACCCATGTATTGTTGTTATTTACTTCTACAAATACAAAATAATTGTTCGATGCCCAGTTGATATTGCTAAACTGAGGCAAAGTGCCACCCAAATAAGTACCTTTTCCAAGTACAAGGTTTATCAGTCCAAATTGATTGGTGGTAGCAATCTGCTCTTCCTGATATACCGTTATGCCTGATATACTTGCTTCTATTACTGAAATACGTAGCCTCACTTGAGTATTTACAATCGGAATTCCTAGTGCATCGCGGGCAATTGACTGGTAATTAAACCCGAAAGGAACTTGGTTGCTTTGTGCCATCACATTCACTAACAAACAAACAGCTATAAATAATAAGTAGATTTTTTTCATGTTTTTATAATTTCTTTGACGAGAATTATTAATTATCTCTCAATTATTTATTTATTACTAATAAGTCGCAACCAAATATAAATACAAAACCTCTAATACTAAGTAACTCTGTACCTTTAATAAGTAATAAAAAATATTTCATCACTCCTTATAAATATTTTACCAGTGTTTTGAAAAAAATTATTCAATTTTGGGGTGTCAAAAACCTAATTCAAAATGTTTAAAATAAAATCATTCGCCCTAATTGGCTTTTCATTCAGCCTGCTTTTATCTAATATTTCAATCGCTCAAAAATCGAAAAAGGAGCCTGAGCAAGTCCAAAATACCAATACTACAATTGCCAATAATGGTTACATTTTAAGTGAGAAGATTTTCAGAGAGTCGCTAAAGTATGGTGATTTAACTGTAGCGAAACAGGCATTATTCGAAATGATAGCACTAAAACCCGAAAATAAAAGTTTGAAAGATTCTTTGGCTTATATTTATATCAATTTGGGTTCGCTACAGCAAGCTATTTTATTAAGCAGGGAAATTTTAGAAACTTCCCCTGAAAACCAAGGAATATTGGAAGTAAAAGCCATTGCCGAGCAAAACTTGGGGTTGTCGAAAGAGGCACTTACCAGCTATGAGTCGCTTTATCAAAAATCTAAAAATGTTTATCATCTATACCAAATAGCTACACTGCAGTACGATTTGAAGCGAATGGCAGAATGTAATACTTCTATTGATGCTATTCTTAGCTCACCAGAGGTAGATAAAAAAGAATTGAATATTGGCACGGGCACGCGTGGGCAGCAGCAAAAGGTGGTGCTAAAAGCAGCCGGATTGAATATGAAAGGTGTATTGGCCATGGACTTGAATGAAAATGCCATTGCTAAAGTATGCTTCGATGAAGCCCTCAAATTGACTCCTGACTTTGTGTTGGCTAAAAATAATGCGGATTTTTTAGCAAATAAGTTGAAATCAAGTGTATCCAATGCCAGCCCAAAAGGCAGTACTGCCAAGCCTAATTCTAAAAAGTAAATGGCATACTTTTTCAGAATAAATTAATTAATTTTAGCCTTCATTTTACAAATTAACATTTTGAAAGTAGCATTAATAACAGGAATTACCGGCCAAGATGGTGCATATTTGGCAGAATTGCTTTTAGATAAAGGGTATCACGTTCATGGTATCAAACGAAGAACTTCACTTTTCAATACTGATAGAATAGACCATTTGTATCAAGATTTACACGAAAAAAACGTGAAATTTAAGTTGCATTTTGGTGACTTATCCGATTCTACCAATATTATCAGAATAATTCAAGAAGTACAGCCCGATGAAATTTACAATCTCGGAGCCATGAGCCATGTAAAAGTGAGCTTCGATGAGCCTGAATATGTAGCAAATGTAGATGGCATAGGCACACTTAGAATATTGGAAGCAGTCAGGATATTAGGCTTAACGGAAAAAACGAGAATTTACCAGGCCTCAACTTCCGAGCTTTACGGTTTGGTGCAGGAAGTGCCCCAATCGGAAACTACGCCATTTTACCCACGTTCTCCCTATGGCGTTGCTAAATTGTATGCCTATTGGATTACAGTGAATTATAGGGAAGCTTACAATATGTTCGCCTGCAACGGCATTTTATTTAATCACGAATCCCCACTTAGAGGTGAAACTTTTGTAACCAGAAAAATAACCCGTGCAGTATCGCGAATCGCCCTAAAACTTCAAGACAAACTCTATTTGGGCAACTTAAATGCGGAAAGAGACTGGGGTCATGCCAAAGATTACGTAGAGGCAATGTGGCTGATATTGCAGCAAGAAAAACCTGAAGATTATGTAATTGCTACTGGAGTTACAACTCATGTAAGGGAATTTGTGAGAATGGCTTTTGCAGAATGCGGCATTGAAGTAGAATTTAAAGGTGCAGGCATCGATGAAAAAGGCTTTGTAAAAAGTTGTTCTAATCCAGATTATCATGTAGAAATTGGCAAAGAAATTGTTGCCATCGACCCACAATATTTTAGACCAACTGAGGTGGAGCTTTTGATTGGCGACCCTACAAAATCGAAAACCAAATTGGGATGGAAACCCAAATACGACCTACCAATGTTAGTAAAAGAAATGGTGGCAGCCGATTTGGAACTTTTCGAACGAGATAAATACCTAGAAAAGGGCGGACATAAAATTAAAAATTACAAAGAATAAAGCCCAAATTGAGTTAGCAAACTGAAATAATGAACTAAAGTTAATAAGCTCTAAATCAATTTCTTACTAAGGTTTTACCAACCATTTTTGACCATTATAATTTCTTTCAAATGGGGTTTAAAACAAAAAGAGTTTCATTCGCAATCGAATAAAACTCTTTTTGTTTTAAACTATTACAAATTAGCCCACTAAGCCCATTTTTACGAAATCTTGAATATCAAGAATCCCTGAAGGTTTGTTGTTATCAAGCACTATTATATTATCTACTTGTTTTTTAGTGAAAATATTTACTGCTTCGTAAAGCAAAGCATCAGCATTTACCGTAAGCGGCTCACTATATATAAAGTCGCTCATTTTCTTGTCTAACAGTGCTTTTCCACTTTCTTTCAGATGTCTGCGTACATCGCCATCGGTAAATATGCCTTTCAAATTGCCGGAAGCATCAAGCACAGAAACAGCACCTAATTTCGATTCGGTCATTTTCAAAATTGCATCCTGAATATTGTCGCTCAAACTCACGGTTGGGTTTTGCTCACGAATTACTTCACGCACTTTCACAGTCATCAATTTTGTATGTTCTACAAACTGATCTGTACCTACAGTAGTAAAGTGATTATCAGGTAATTTCTTTAATACACTCCATGGAATAGTAACGGTATGTACGCCCATATCGAATGCAGTACGCACATGCTCTGCAGTACGGACTGATGAAAACATCACTTTAGAATCGTAGCCATAGCGATCAACGGCTACCAGACATTGATTGATTAAAGTAAGTGGATCATTGCCTTGATCTTGGTAGCGACCTACCAATACACATACATAATCTGCCCCAGCTTGCATGGCCAAATACGCTTGATTTAGCGTATACACCAAATGCACATTTACATGTAATCCATTGTCTTTTAATAGTTTGCAGGCCCTTAATCCTTCAGCCGAAACGGGTATTTTGAAATACGTTTTGTCTTTATCCAAGCCTAAAGCTAGCAGTCTTTTGGCTTCTTTCAATATGTCTTCCGCAGTATCGCCTAATGCCTCTACATGAAGCACGGGTACCATTTTTGAAAGTTTTACAATAGCACCATCAATATCGGTAATGCCATGTTTGTGCATAAAAGTTGGGGTAGTGGTAAGGCCATATAGATAGCCCCACTTAAAAGCTTCTTCTATTTCTTTGAAGTCTACCGAATCTAAATAAAGTTCCATGAATATATATATTAAGGATTTTGAATTTCTGTTTTTGCAGCTTGTTCTGCCTGTTGATTAATCGAATTTTCTGTGGTTGGCTCTACAAAAAACCTTTTTTGAAATAATAAAATCGTAATTACTGATATAAATATTGAGGCATCGGCAATATTAAAAATAGGCCAAAAGGCATAATATTGCCCACCAACAAGTGGTAACCAATCGGGTAAATATCCTTCCCAAATATCAATGTAGAACATATCGATTACCTGCCCATGAAACCAAGGTGTTGGTGCATTATATGGTGCATTATTTAGGAACACGCCATAAAAAGTACTATCAATAACATTGCCAATTGCTCCACCCAAAATTCCTGCCACACACCAAAGCAAGCCGCTCGGTGTATTTTTCAAAATCATATCTCGTAAATAATAGGCAATTGCAAATACAGCAACAATTCTAAAACCGCTCAAAAGAAACTTTCCATAGCTTGAGCCTAATTCTAAGCCAAAAGCCATACCGGGATTGAGTGTGTAATGGAGTTTAAACAAATCGCCAACTAGGCTTATTTCGCCATTAGGTCCCATTTCCATAAAAAAATAAACACACAATTTCACGATTTGATCGAGCAAAACGATAGATAATGTAAGCAGAAAGTATTTGTAGATTTTCATTGCAGTGTGTGAAACACAAAATAAAGAGGTGCAAAAGTATTTATTTTATTGAATAATATAGGTATCGGCTTATTAAAAACACCATTTCGATTGAAATCAATTTATTGT
>CAZMFZ010000165.1:0-5196 GCA_964565665.1 uncultured Bifidobacteriaceae bacterium
GTTCCCAAAATTATTATATTAATTTGAAATTCCTACAACACCATATCAAACCCCGCACTAAACCCACAGCTGAACATTTCCAGTAACCTTTTTTTCAATCACGCCACCAATATCTCCCCAAAAAAACAAAATAATTGTAACTATTAAAACTTTTTATGTATCATAGCTACCTCTTATTCATCTTACCCCAGCATTGGCTATGCACCCTATTTATTCTTTATTCAAAATCAGGCTTATCATTTGTTTAATTGTTGGCTATCAGTCAATTAGTTTGGTAGCTCAAACCAGGTATCCGGCCACCATGACTACCTTTCTCAACCCACCTTATTCTCTCTATTTGTCAGATTTTGCCGATCCTGCCACCACTATGGTATCAGGAACACTCATTTTCAACGATTTAAGTGAATCGTCATGGGATGTAAAATTGAGGTTCACTTTGGAAAGCACCCGACTAAAATTACAAACCAGCCCCGATTTTTTTGCTTCTCAGCCCATTACCCTTATTCCGGGTATACCTTACACATTGCAAGCCACCGATTTGGCGCCTTACCTCGACATTCGCAATTTGCAAGCCATGGGTATTACACCCGCAGAACTATCGCAAAATGGCAGGTTGCCAGAAGGGCTTTACACTTTTACCATCGAGGCACTTGATTTCCGAACGGGCAAGGTGCTTTCCAACAAATCGAGTGCGGTAGCTTGGCTGGTATTGAAAGATCCGCCACGCATCATTTCCCCGATTTGCAACAGCTACCTTAAGCCGCAACAGGTGCAAAACATATTCTTCCAATGGCAAAATTCTAATGCTTTTTCACCTAATAGTGCTGGCACTGAATACCAATTGAAGATAGATGAGATTACCGATACCACCAATGGCGATGCTCGCAGTGCGATTCAAAATGCCAAAACACTCCCCATATTCCAATCTGCCTTTAGTGAAAATTTTAATTTGCAATACGATGTTTCTCAACCTGCCTTAGATTTAGGCAAGGCTTATGCTTTTCGTGTTCAAGCTGTAGAACAAAATGGGAAGGACACTTACAAAAACCAAGGCTATAGCGAAGTATGCTGGTTTTACTATGGGTTTCCTAACAACAGGAAAATAAACCCTGTAGCCCCAAGTCTGGGCTATTTCTATACAAAAATTGACAAACCTGTGTTTAGATGGACTGCTCCCGACAAAACCATTCAGGGACAAAGCTTTACTTACAATATAAAGGTGGTGAAGAAAGATTCGAGCCAAACTGCTGAGGAAGCATTGAGAGACAACCCTGTATGGCACCAAGAAGAAAGTTTTTCATATATCACTAAAAATGTAGCACTAAGGGTAGATAAGCCATTAGAACCCAACACGGAATATGCTTGGCAGGTTACTTGTAAGTCGGAAGAGCAAGAGGTGGCCAAAAGCCCGGCTTGGTGGTTTAAAGGCCCACCTGTATGTAGCGTAATTGAAGCAGGAATTCATAAAATCAGGGTACGCTCTACCTCCAATACCGATTTGAAACACCTGAATGGAAAGGGCTATCTTTTAATTAATAACGATACCGTTAATGTAGAGTTTAACAACCTGCAAGTAGGCGATTTGGGAGGAATCTATGTGCTTGATGGGGGTGCCGTTTATAAGGAATTTGACAAAACCTATACCATAGATATTCAACCCAAGCAACCCAAAAACCCAGTATCGCAATTTCAATACACCGCTTTAAGGCTAGATAGAGAGAGCCTTACGCTCAAGGGTTTTTTAAAATATCCTTTGCCCCACCCGGTAGCATCAGAGCAGAAAACATATATTGAAACCAACCCTACGTGGATAAATTTTGATAGGCTGAAGGTGTCATCTACCCTCAAGTGCAAAAAAGACAATTCATTCAGGCTTTTAGAGCCTTTCGATTTCAAACTTGGTATTGATACCACTTCTGTCTTTTATGTATTCGACAATAAATACGATGTGTTTTTTCAAGGGAGCGTAACCTTGAATGATAAAACCAAATCAGAGTCGGGTATTCCCATCACTTACAATTTTAATTATGCCACCAATATCACTTATTTGCCGGCTGGCAAGTGCAATACACAGGGGTCTGTAATCAATGTGGTAGAAAATACTGGCTATAAAGTTCGTACCGATAGCGTAGTTATAGATTTGGATGAAGAGCAATCGCCCGGAGGGCTCAATGCCGGGTGGAAAGGGGCATGGTTTAGCGACTATTCCTTTATTTGGCGAAGTGAAATTGACAATTCAGGCCAATTGAGTATTGCGTCCGAACTTAGTTACCCTCAAAAACAAACCTCGGGAACTGAAACTGTTTGCAGGGTAGGTTCGCAAGGGCTAACCTTTGCCATTACCCAAGTGCTAAACGATAGTGCCGGATTCAATACCTTCAGTGCAAAAATTGCCCGCTTGGGCTTGAAAGTGAACAATGGAAGTGTAGTCAATAGCACACTTACTGGCAAGCTACTGTTGCCTATTATCAGCAGTTCTACTTATTACAATTATATTTTGCCTATTGCCAACGATGGATTCATGGATGGCTATATGGAAAAATTAGATGGCGCAGAATTCTATCTGAACCAAGGCAAGGGCGAAAGAGAGGTAAAAGTAAAAGTGAACAGGGCGGTGTTTACCAACAAAGACAGGTTGGCAATGAATGTAGATGTAGGCTGGCCGGGCTTAGGCATTCAGCTTAATGGCTTAGGCGGTTTTTTCGCTTGGGGTAGCTACGATATTGGGTTTGGCGAGAAAAACGGAGCTGTAGCACTCATGGAGCAAACTCAAGGCAAAGTAGGTGGCTATCCATTTAATGCCGATGGCATAGGTGCGGGGAGCAGTGGCGGTATGTATTCCATTGTGATTACAGGAAAAATAAATATGGGTGAAGATGTGAGCGGAGCCAATGGTGCACCCACCACCAATATTTACTCTATTGTACCCAATGCATATGCCCGCAAAGATGGCGAAGCCTCGAAAGACTACACGGCAGGCGGTGCTAAGAAACCTAGCGGAGGCGAGAATACACCTACCCAAGTTGTAGACGAAACCAAGCCTGGCCTTACCCCCGAAGAAGCAGCCCAAAGCAAAGATGCCATAGTATCGGCTGCCGACCGTGTGAAAGAGTCGCTTACTTCCAGTGGCTCGAAAGCCTACGGAGCGGCTGAGTTTACGGGTGTTTCTTCTCCCTCTTTGGAACAAGGAATAGGTGCTCTCTTAGAATATGCTAAAAATCGCTATCCAGAAAAATATGAAGTGCTTATGGATATGATAGCTTTAGCTACTGACCCTGCCCACGCCCTTTTAGATGATAAGCTTGAAAAAGTATCAGACAAAGTAAACGTTAAAATAGACACCCTACTTAGCCGCAGCGATGAAGCCATAGAAGATAAAGTGGGCTTGCTCATCAATATCGTACGCGACAAAGTGATTACCCTCGTGAAAGGGAAAGACCCCATTCTAACTTCATCAATTAATTCTCTGGCAGAATCAGCTAAAAACGCTACAGCAGAGGAAATCAAGCGATCAATACGTAGCTCTGTCACCAAAAATATTAAAGAACCGCTCACTGCACTTATAAAAGACAGTGTCACCGCACGGCTCTCACTTATTATCAAAGAAGAAATAGGCTCGATAGGGTTCGACTTGGAAGCAGGCGCTGCCAACGCAGAATTTAAGGGCAATATGGGCAAAGCACTTGACCGTATTATTGCTGAAATGTTGGCAGACCTCAACGTACAGAAAATTACCTCCACCATTACCAAAACGGGTGAAGATGCCATCTTGGGCATAAGTATGGAGAATATTTATGCACAAATGTCGAAAGACCTCGTGTCGATAGCCGCAAAAGCGGCCGTAGAAGCAGGTTTAAATAAAGCGATCAATTCCGCTACCGAAAAAATGGGAGTAAAAGTACCCGTGAATATGGCCGACCTTGCCGACAAACTAGCAAAAGGAGATATAAAAGGGGCTTTATTGGCATTCGACCCCATAGAGATTAAAATCAATTCAAATTTTATGAGCCTTAGCGGCTGGATCAAATTTTCTCCGGACGACCCCACCTATGGCAATATTTGGCGTGGCGATATTAATTTAGACATGAAAATACCCAAGCCTTTTGCCTTCACAGCGGTATATATGAATGGCAGGAAAGACGATTACAGCTATTGGTTTTGCCAGTTGACGCCAGGAATAAAAAAAGACAGTTCGGGAAAAGCCTCTCCAATGGGAGGTGCATTGAGCAAATCTGTAAACAAGATGGATAACCCGGTAGCACTCGGCCCGGTGCAAATAATGGGGGTAACAGGCAGGGTGTGGTATAAAATGGTGGACTCTGAAACGGGCATAGTACCTGATGGCACCAAAACCTATGGAGCCTACATGCGATTGGTACTTTTCGATAAAGCGGAATCGGGAAAAAACATCCGTATGGATATTGCAGCGGGCATTCAACTAGATGAAAGTGGCGATTATGAAATAGAATTTAATGGCAATGCCCAATTTAAAAGCGGCACTGCGAATTTAGATGTTCCCGACCCCAGTGCACAAGTGGCTGTAAGTATATATCTCTACCTCAACAGCAAAGAAGAGCATTTTATAGGCAAAGCGAAGGCAGAAATAAAGCAAGGCGTATGTATCTCAGCCACATTGTTTGTTGAGACAAAACCAGGGTACTGGATAGTGAAAGTGGGCGACCAACCATTTGCAGACCGAATAAAAATTACCCCAGGTTGTGCAGGCTGGGGCGGGCAAGGGTGGTTTATTATAAATCAAAAAACGGCCGAAATTGGACTGGGTTTATCTATTAGTATAGACCAAAATGTGGGTTTCAATGCAGCTGGGTTTGAAATAAAAGTATATGTAAGTGCAGGGGTGGCAGCTGCAATTATGGCAGAGTTTCAATACAACCCTTCATTGGCATTGAATAAGGCAGGCATATTTATAGACATTTATGGCAATGTAAGGGTATGCTATGCCTCGCCATCGGTAGATTTGGGTTTTACAAGAATAGCTGCCATTTCGGGCTGCATCACTTTGGTAGAGTTATCGATACATGGCGAACTTGTTGTTACTTTCAACCCTAAGCCTACCAAAGTAAGCGGCAAAGTAGATGGCCATATTACCGTGCTGGAAATGTTCAGCTGTGGGTTTAGTGCCGGGTTTGATATGGTATTGTAGAAATTTAAAATTAAAACAATAATTTTGGGAGT
>CAZMFZ010000166.1:0-5150 GCA_964565665.1 uncultured Bifidobacteriaceae bacterium
ATCCTATACAGATTACAAATAATAAAACAAAAGCAATACCAGTATTTAACTTAATATAAAAACTAAAGACACATATAAATGCAGCTAATATGTAATCTGGCCACTTATCACTACACAGGTAGTAAATAAAAATAAAAAAAAGGAAATATGGAATTTGTATATCTGGTTCCCCAGCTGATATACAAATTGCTCCAATCAAGCCTACCCCTAAAGTTTTCTTAATTGGAAGTTTTTTAAAAATAGCCAGTACTATTTTGGAGAATAGTATGATCAAGGAAAAATCAAACAGAACAAACCATATCCTATTTATTTGATAAGGCAATCTGGTTTGTAGAAACACTAATGGCCCGTATGTATAATTAATATCTTTCCCAAAAACATAATCATGTGATATACAGTAGTTTAACCCCAACATCCACGATGAATCAAATCCGTTATTTGGCTCAGTAAATACCGGAAAGCATAAATAGGCTGATATTATTATTACAAGAACATTAAATGAAGAATCCTTTTCTGCAATTATTTTTTCTATATAATTCAAGGGTGCTTGATAAATGCCTTTTAACATAGTACTTTAATATTAATATACATTATTTGATTGTGTTCTAAATCTAATTATTAAGTGTTTAGTAAAAATAACAAACAGTAGCCAAAAACAAGCAAAGAAGTAAAAATCCTTGTTGAAGGGCATTCCTTGATTATATACTGCTTGCATTTTATAAAATGGATCAGTTATAGTTTCGTCAACATTTACTTTTAAAATATTCATAAATACTTAAATAGCCATGCAAAAGGTTGTGGCTATAAATACAAAAAAACACATATTTCAAGCGATTGACTTTTACTGGTGGGGCTAATATGAATATTGCTGCATAAAAAGTCGATATGGCTCTAACCTGAAAATAGTAGTTCCAATTTTTATGCTCGGTTGGGTGTAAATGAAGACTTATTAAATAAATGAGTGGAAAAAGGCCTATGCAAGCATAACTAATCAGTATTTTCTTGTCAAAAGTAATTTGACGAAATAAAATAAAATGCAAAACTGCAGTACAGATAGCAACTACTCCAGCTATATTAGGTACTGCAATATGATTGGGATATAAAAAATTACCCATTGCAATGGTGCATAGGGCAAAGACGAAGACTACCTGAAGGATATTTTTGGTTTTTTCTGAATTAATATTATTCATTCTCAGCATTTATAATGAAGTAAAAAACAGAGAAAAATCTTCTTAATCATCATCTCTCAATAGCTCTATTATGCGCACAGATTCGGCTATCTTATTGCCCATTTTCAATACCGTGAAATGATAACCACCAAATTCCTTTTCATCGCCATCATCGGGAATGCGCTCAAAAATAAAATTCATCAGCCCTGCTATGGTTTCGAAATCGTCTCCTTCAGGAAGTGGATGTCGAAGTTGATCGTTCAAATCCATAAGAGAAGTAACGCCACTTACTATAAATTCTTTTTCATTTATCTTTTCAATCAATGGTTTTTCGTCTTCATCATCTTCATCGCGAATTTCACCAACCAATTCCTCAATTATATCTTCCATGGTTACTATGCCCGAAGTGCCGCCAAATTCATCTAAAACTATAGCCATGTGTAAACGCTTTTTCTGAAAATCTTTCATCAAATCATTTATTCGCTTTGTATCAGGTATAAAATAGGCAGGTTTTAAATAATTGCTCAATACAATTGATTCGCCACGGCTTACCATTTTCAAAATGTCTTTAGTACTGATAATGCCCACCACATCGTCTATCACTTCTTTAAATACAGGCATTCTAGAAAAACCTTCCTTATGTATTAACTCCAAAATCTTTTCATCAGAAGCACTCACTTCTAATGCCACCATTTTCGTGCGTGGTATCATTATTTGACGCACTGTAGTCTCATTAAAATGAAATACATTTTCAATTAATTCATGCTCTTCTTGCTCAATTACGCCTTGTTCTTTCCCCTTTTCAAGTAGCATTTTCAATTCTTGGGCACTATGCTCGTCTGTATGATTTGAAGATGTGTTTACGCCAAATATTCTAAGAATTACGATGGATGTTGAATTCAATACCCAAATTAAAGGTCTGAAAATAACATAAAAAGCTCTTAAAGGTAGGGTTACAAAATAGGTTGCTTTTTCGGGAGAGCTGATGGCTAACGTTTTTGGTACTTGCTCACCAAGTACTATGTGCAAAGTGGTAATCATAATAAATGCTATAGCAATGGCAATACCGTTGATGGTTTGAGAAGTCATATCAAGCCCCATAGAATGGAATAGGCGTTGCACAAGTTGGCTTGCAGCTTCCTCACCCACCCAACCTAAGGCAAGGCTGGCCAAAGTAATACCAAGCTGAGTAGCAGATAGATAGGCGTTCAGGTTTTTTAATATGCCTTTGGAAATCTTTGCTAATGGATTGCCCGATTGTGCTTTTATTTCAATTTGCGATTCGCGTACTTTTACTATTGCAAATTCGGCCGCAACGAAAAAAGCATTTAAAAGCACCAAAATAAGTACTAAAAAAAGGTCAAAAATCATGCGATAGTTATGTGAGTTGGAACTGAAAAAGTGCTGAAATTCTGGGGCGGCTCTGAATTCATATATCGAATCTACAAACTTAGTTGTAAATCACAAATGCAAATATGCTATAATTTGTAAAATTTTGCATGATGTGGACAGATATTTATAAAAATAAAGCTTCTAATTGATAGATTTATAATTGAAAATAACGCTACACATTGGCTAAGAATAACAACCTGACTGCGGAAGCTATCATTACAGAAATAAAGCAGAAAAAGTTTGTTCCTATATATTTTTTACAAGGTGAAGAACCTTATTTTATAGATCAAATAGCAGATGCAATTGAGAAATTTGCCATTCCTGATAGTGATAAAGGATTTAATCAAACCATTCTTTATGGGAAAGACATAGATATTAATGCAGCATTAACAGCCGCTAAACGCTTTCCTATGATGGCCGAACGCCAAGTAGTGATAGTGAAAGAAGCTCAGGACATAAAAGATATTGAGAAAGAAGTAAAAAATAAAATTTCGGGCAAAGAAGTGAGTTTTTTCCCTTTAGATGAATATGCAAAAAAGCCATTGCCAAGCACCATATTGGTGTTTTGCTACAAGTACAAAACCTTGGATGGCAGAAAACAATTGGCCAAAACACTGGGTGAAAATGGAATCGTATTTACAGGCAAGTCTCTGTATGACAATCAGTTGCCTGAATGGATTTCTAAAAATATAGTCTCTAAAGGCTTTACTATCAGTGAAAAAGCAAGCTTGCTATTGGCCGAATTTGTTGGCAACAATCTTTCAAGACTCAATAATGAAATAGATAAAATACTATCAAATTTTAAAGAGAAAATACAGATCTCGGATGCGGATGTGCTTCGATTTGTAGGCGTAAGCAAAGAGTACAATATTTTTGAATTGCAGAATGCCTTGGCTCGGAAAGATATTTTAAAGTGCAACAAAATTGTAAATTACTTTGCAGAGAATACTAAAGAACACCCAATTCAGCAAATTTTGGCCAATTTGTACGGTTATTTTTCGAAACTGCTATTGGTGAAATCAGCAAAGGCTAATACAGATATTGAAGTAGGTAGAATATTGAGCATACATCCATTTATAGCCAAAGAATATTTAGTAGCCGCTAGAAATTTTCAAGATGGTAAAGTGCTGCAAATATTCAGTTATTTGCGTGAGGCAGATATGCAAAGCAAAGGCTTTGAAAGCAACATTTCGAATGAGGGAGAAATAATGAGAGAGTTGATTTTCAAAGTGTTGCATTAAAATCAAACTAATTTTGACTTTCTAATTTGAAATGAAAATTAGTTTGATTTTCGGTTAATGTTTGAAATGCCTTATTCCAGTAAACACCATAGCTACTCCGTTTTTATCGCAATACTCGATACTTTCTTTGTCTTTAATTGAGCCTCCTGGTTGCAATACTGCTGTGATTCCAGCATTGTGAGCCAGTTCCACACAATCTGGAAAAGGGAAAAAAGCATCTGAAGCCATTACCGTTCCCTTTACCTCAAAGCCGAAAGAAGTCGCTTTTTCCAAAGCCTGACGTAGCGAATCTACTCTTGAAGTCTGGCCCACACCGCTGGCAATCAATACATCTTCTTTGGCGAAAACAATCGTATTTGATTTGGTGTGTTTCACAATTTTATTGGCAAACACCAATGCTTTGATTTCTTGTGCGGTTGGCAATTTTGTAGTTACTGTTTTCAAATCAGAAGCCACTTCCATTTTCAAATCTTTATCTTGCTCAATCACGCCATTGAGCAAAGTTTTGAATTGTTTAGTAGAAAACTCAACCGGATTGCGTTTCAGAATAATCCTGTTTTTCTTTTCTCTCAATATTTCTATGGCTTTGTCATCGTAAGCCGGGGCAATCAATACTTCGAAAAATAATTTTTGTAATTCTTCAGCAGTAGCCACATCTATTTTACCATTGGCGATAATTACCCCACCAAAAGCTGAAACCGGATCGCAAGCCAAGGCAGTTAAATAGGCCTGATGTACGCTATTGGCCGAAGCCACTCCACACGCGTTGGTATGTTTGATAATGGCAAATGTAATTTTGCCTTCTTTCAAAGTATCATCAAATTCATCAATTAAGGCTACACAAGCATCTACATCTACCAAATTATTATAAGAGAGTTCTTTGCCATTCAACACCTCAAATAATTTATCTATCTCGCCATAAAATGTGCCTTGCTGATGTGGGTTTTCGCCATAGCGAAGCGTTTTAGCTTCTCTTAGGCTTTCTTTGAATACAGGGATTTTTTCTTCTTGATTGAAATATTTGAAAATGGCCGCATCGTAATGTGAAGTAATGTCAAAAGCTTTGGCTGCGAATCTCTTGCGGTTGCTAATTTCAGTAGCTCCGTTTTTTTCAGTCAATATAGTATTCAGTTCTACATATTGTTCTCTTGAAGAAATTATTACGGTATCGGTATAATTTTTGGCAGCAGCTCTTATTAAAGAAATACCCCCAATATCTATTTTTTCAATGATTTCTTCATGCGAGCCACCCGCAGCCACTGTTTCTTCAAAAGGATATAAATCTACAATCACCAAGTCTATGCTTGGAATATCGTATTGAATGGCTTCTTTTAGGTCGGTATTATCG
>CAZMFZ010000167.1:0-5063 GCA_964565665.1 uncultured Bifidobacteriaceae bacterium
ATATTAACTAGGGATAGATATACCTGCCAGCAGGTATATTTCATTTCAATGTTGCATTAATTCAATGCAAAAATTAACTCAGCTGAAATATGCAATTGATAATATAATTTGGCTGCAGTTTTAAGACTCGGTTGCTTTTTTCCATTTAATATTTCACTCAAATAGGCAGGTGTTACATCCAAAATATTTGCAGCTTCTTTTTGACTGTAGTTCATAATACCCATTTGTACACGAATGGCTTCTTTCAGTGTAGTAACATTCTGCAAAGGCATTACTGGAATTCCATCTTCGTAGCTTTCGGCCATTAAAGAGTATTCTGTCAACAATTTATTTTCTTCATTGCTCAGAAAATTAAACTCGCCCTTCTCTGTCGTTTTTTTAAGAAGCGTTTCTATTTGATTCATTACAGATTGATACTCTGCTTTTGATTGTATCTTTTTCATGGCTAAATTGTAGTTACCTGAATTTTACTATACTGCGAATGTGTACCGATAAACCTTATGTAAATAGTTCTAGCTGAGAAATGAATCATTGCATTAAGTAGGAAAAAATAATAATTATATTAACTAATGGCTAATAAAGTTACGTATTTGTAATGGTTTTTGTTTTCTATGCTTTGTTGCACACAACTCATCAAAATTTAATTTGGATTTTTGCAAATTTAAGGGAAACAGTTGGGAAATTAACTTGAGATAAAGTAATAAGGCTTTACGAAAATCACTACAAATTTTATATTCATCTATAAAGTATAACCCTAGAACAATTTCCCCCTTTTTGAAAAATTATCAATTCGAAATCCTTCTTTCTGTACTTTGTGGAATACTACAAACCTTTTCCAGTACAGCACATTTGAAATATCCCAGCTGGCAGTTTGAGTCACATGATAGAACGTTTAGGAACTACAAATACCTCTCCCCCATTTTTCTAAAACAATAAATCTTGTGTTTAGCTTTTTCTGTACCTTTGGTTATCATTAAAATTAAGCAAAGCATACCGATAAAATTTCGTTTTGAAACTCTCCGATTTCGTAAAATTATACGCTTTACAGCCTGAAATACAGGCTATTACAGAAGAATTAAAATCAAATACTCAACAAAATTTTTACCTGAAAGGGTTGAAAGGCAGTAGCGATGCCTTGCTGTGTGCTTCTATTTACAGCCAAATTAAAATATCTTCACTTTTCATTTTATCCGATAAAGAGGAGGCCCAGTATTTCGCAAACGACCTCCAAAATTTAGTTGAAGGCAAAGAGGTTTTATTTTTTCCAACCTCTTATCGCAAGCCTTATCAGTTTGAAGAAACCGACAATGCCAACGTACTTATGCGAGCCGAAGTGCTAAACAGATTGAACCTTAAAGAAGGTAATGGTGAACTGGTAGTCACTTATCCTGAGGCACTTACCGAGAAAGTAATCAGTAAAAAAACACTGATTGAAAACACAATGACTGCCAAAGTAGGTGAAAAGCTAGACATTAATTTCATTACTGAACTGCTTATAAACTATGAATTTGAGAAAACCGATTTTGTGTACGAGCCAGGTCAGTTTGCCATCCGTGGGGGAATTGTAGATATTTTTTCATTTGGCAATGAGCTTCCGTATCGACTGGAATTGTTTGGCGATGAAATAGAAAGCATCCGTTCATTTAATCCCGACACACAACTTTCGGTTGAAAGCAAAAATGCAATTTCCATTATTCCAAATGTGCAGAATAAGCTCATTATGTCGTCTACCGAAAGCTTTTTAAGCTTTTTTACAGATAAGAATTTGATTTGGGTAAAAGAAATGGAAGCTTTAGAAGAGGAACTGAACGAATATTTCAGTAAAGCTTCAGAAACTTTTCTAAGTCTGGAACGCAAACAAGTGCCTGCCAGTCTGATTTCAAAACCTGAAGATAAATTTGAAAATTGGGCATCTTTTTCTGAGAAGCTTAAGCAATTTCATGTGATGGAATTTGGCTCAAAAAGCAAACAAAAGAAAGTCAAAGTCTATGAATTCGCCACTTCTGCCCAACCGCCATTCAACAAAGATTTTAATTTGCTAGCCAAAAATCTTTCTGAAAATCAAGGAAAAGGTTACGTAAATTATATCCTTACCGAATCGCATCAGCAGTTTGAAAAGCTGCAAAGTATTTTTGAAGAGATTGATACTTTTGTCAAGCCTCATCATTTCGCCATTTCATTGAGGGAAGGTTTTATAGACCACAACTTGAAACTTGCATGCTACACCGATCACCAGATTTTTGAGCGTTTTTACAGAGCAAAGTCAAAAGATAAAGCATCGAAATCCAAATCTATCACACTAAAAGAACTACGAACCCTGCATCCGGGGGACTATGTAACTCATGCAGACTATGGTATTGCCAAGTTTGTTGGCTTAGAAAAAGTAGAATTCAATGGGGTAGAACAAGAGGCCATTCGCTTGGTTTTTAAAGACAACGATTTGATGAAAGTAAGCATTTTGCAATTGCACAAAATCGCAAAATATGCAGGAAAAGATGGTGAAGTACCCTCTATGAGCAAATTGGGAAGTCCAGAATGGGAAAATCGCAAGAAAGCCGTAAAGAAAAAAGTAAAGGAAATAGCTATTGATTTGATTGGTTTGTATGCCAAACGGAAAGCCGCACCTGGATTTGCCTTTACAAAAGATAACTATTTGCAGGCAGAATTGGAGACTTCCTTCATCTACGAAGATACTCCCGACCAAGCGAAAGCCACAGAAGCCGTGAAGGAAGACATGATGAAACCGCATCCGATGGATAGGCTGGTGTGTGGAGATGTGGGCTTTGGTAAAACAGAAATAGCCATTCGAGCGGCATTCAAGGCTGCCTGCGATGGCAAACAAGTAGCGGTGATGGTACCTACCACCATTTTAGCCATGCAACATTTCAAAACTTTTAGAGACAGGCTTGAAAAATTCCCCGTAAAGGTAGAATATGTGAGCCGTTTCCGAACCAACAGCCAAATAAAGGAGACTTTAGCACGAGTAGCTGAAGGCAAAACTGAAATCCTGATTGGTACACACCGTATAGTAAGCAAAGATGTGAAGTTCAAGAATTTAGGATTGATGATTATTGATGAAGAGCAAAAATTTGGCGTAGCCACAAAGGAAAAGCTCAAAGAAATCAAGGTAAATGTAGATACTTTGACTCTGACAGCCACTCCTATTCCTCGCACATTGCAATTTTCATTGATGGGAGCAAGAGATTTGTCTATCATAGCTACCGCACCACCAAATAGACAACCCGTTACTACTGAGGTACATACCTACAACGAAGCCATTCTCAGAGATGCCATTAGCTTGGAAATCAAGCGTGGTGGACAAGCATTTTTTGTTCACAACCGTGTGAGCGACTTATATACTTTGGCCGATTTAATCAAAAGGCTTGTTCCCGATAGCAAAGTGGCGGTGGCTCATGGGCAAATGGATGGTGAAGATTTGGAAAAAGCGATGCTAAAATTTATTGATGGCGAATACGATGTGTTGGTATCTACAAATATCATCGAATCAGGCCTTGATATTCCAAATGCAAATACTATTTTGATTAATAATGCACACCATTTTGGGGTATCTGATTTGCACCAAATGCGAGGTAGGGTTGGGCGGTCGAACAAAAAGGCTTACTGTTATCTATTAGCTCCACCTATTTCCACTCTCACAGGCGATGCACGAAAAAAACTATCTGCATTGGAAGAATTTAGCGAATTGGGCGATGGCTTTAAAGTAGCCATGCGCGATTTGGATATTCGTGGGGCTGGTAATTTGCTGGGTGGCGAGCAAAGTGGATTTATTACCGATATTGGATTCGATTTATATCACAAATTGCTTGATGAAGCCATTCAGGAACTGAAGGAAACGGAATTTAGGGCTTTGTTCGAAACGGAATTGGCGATAAGAAAGGACATTTTACCTGATTGCAGCATTGAGACAGACTTGGCCATTCTGATTCCAGAAAACTATGTAAGCAATATCTCAGAGCGATTAAGCCTATACAATGAATTAGATAATTTAGTAGATGAAGCCGAGCTTAATCAATTCATTACCAAGCTCATAGATCGTTTTGGTTCATTGCCACAAGAAGTTTTAGATCTTACAGAAACAGTAAAACTGCGTTGGGTAGCAGAAAAAGTAGGCTTTGAAAAGCTATCAATCAAAAATAATTTATTGAAATGCCATTTTGGAGCTACCGCAGATAAAGACTATTTTAATGGAGCTATTTTTGGGAAAATATTAGAATACGTGCAGAAAAATTCCAAATCGTGCAGCCTAAAAGAGATGAAAGACAAATTAATATTAAATATCGAAGGCACAAAATCTATAAAAATGGCTATTGAAATTTTGAGTAAGTTGATTGAGTAAAGCATTTTCAATTCTTTTCCTTTCTAAAACTTCATATTTCTATTTCCCTTTTCCAATAATTAATTTAATTTTTCTCATAGTTTTAGTATGATATTTTAGGTGTCTGGTTTTTTGATTAGATTTAGTCACGATTAACTCAACCCTAAAACACATTTTTAATGCAAATTTTGCTATCAAACAAATTTGTCACATTCGAATACTATCCAGAAAAATCAGCTATTCATTACCAGTGGACTTTTGAATCAAAACTTATCAATTGGATTGATTATCAGCATATTATGGAAAATTATAAGCTGCTGCTATTACAATACAAACCCAAATTGATTCTTGCAGACCACAAAGATTTTGATTTTATAATTAACGAGACCCAGCAGCAATGGCTAGATAATGAAATAAATGGTACAGCGGTTTTCATTGGAGTTTTAAAACTAGCTGTTGTATTTCCCACCGATACTTATACCCATATTTCAATAGAGTTGGTGATGATGGAAGACATGGGCTCGCAACTCAATTGTGCCTATTTTCATGATTTAATATCAGCGGAAGCTTGGCTTTATGAAGAAATTTAATTTTGAATAACAGCTATCCAAAAAAGAAATGAAACAAAAAAAAGTCGCATATAGCGACTTTTTTTGTTTGAGATTTATATAAAATCCAAAACCTAAGAATGAGTATGAGAAGATAGAGCGAAAATAGGGAAGCCGAT
>CAZMFZ010000168.1:0-5054 GCA_964565665.1 uncultured Bifidobacteriaceae bacterium
GAATACAAACAGAAAAAGAAATAAAGTATGTCCTTCCGCTCCCCCTCTCTGTAGGAGAGGGGGCTGGGGGGTGAGGTTAATTAGTTGTGAGGTAGGATTTCTCATTACCTTCCTTTTCTCTTGCAGCAATACCAAATACTTAACCTCTGGCGAGCAATTATACACAGGAGCAACAGTAAAAATTATCTCTAACGAGAAATTAAAAGGCAGTAAAGTTTTAGTAAAAGAAGCCAAGAAAGCTATCAAGCCAAACCCAAACGCTAGCATTTTAGGCTTAAAAGTAAAGCTGTGGATATACAACAAAGCCCCAAACACCACCAAAGAAACAGGCTTTAAACACTGGCTCAAATATGAAGTAGGCGAGCCTCCCGTATTGCTTTCAGATGTAAACCCCACCGCTACAAGCGAGTTTATTGCGGCTCGGGTGTTCAACAAAGGCTTTTTCAAATCTACCGTTTCTTTCGAGACGATTGAAAACAAAGAAAAAACAAAGGCTGCCATTGAATATAAAGTGTTTGTTCAGAAACCATTCACCATTAAAACCATCAATTACACTACCATTGCCGACACTGGCATTAGCCATATTGTGCAAAATACTTTTTCGAGCTCAATGCTTAAGCCAGGGTTCACTTACGATTTAGATCTGCTCCGCATGGAAAGGGTACGCATCGACAATGAATTGAAAAACAACGGCTACTATTTTTTCAGTCCCGATTATTTGTATTTTAAAATCGATAGTTCATCTAAAGAAACCAATCTTGATATTTACCTCAGCATCAAGCCCAATACCCCTGCCAAAGCCCAATTGCCCTATAGTATTAGTGAAATTCTAGTCACAATCGACTCTAGCGACTACGACCATTCTTACATTGCAAATGCTGACACGGTAAAGAAAAAAGACAGCATCAGCTTTGTGAAAAGCAACCCCAATTTCAGACGTAGACCTATCACCAAATCAATATTTATGAAGGAAAGAGGCCTCTATTCTCGTTTGGAACACAACCAAACCCTCAGCCGCCTTGGCTCGCTAGGCGTTTTCAAATTTGTAAATCTTAGAATAATAGAAGACTCTACCCAATCGCAACAGTTGAAGGTATTTATAGAATTAAAGCCAGTACCCAATCATGGCATTAGTGCCGAATTTGAGGCCGCTACCAAATCAAATAATTTTATTGGACCTTCGGCAAAATTGGGCTACACCAGTCGCAACCTGTTTCGTGGAGCTGAAAAGCTAAATATTTCGCTGCATGGCTCGGTCGAAACCCAATTCAATGGCCAATTTAGAGGCTTATATACCTACGAAATTGGGCCACAAATCAAATACACCCTACCCCGATTCCTATTGCCATTCAAAGCCAGAGTGCCTAAAATATCTGCACCTACTACACAGTTTTTAGTTGACTATACTTATTCTAAAAGGGTAAATTACTTTGATCTCAATTCCTTGAAATTCTCATTGGAATACCGATGGAAAGAATCGGCCACCAAAGAGCATATCGTTTCTCCGCTCAACGTAACTTATCTCAATATCAATAATATTTCGAGTGATTTTAATACAGTGTTGGCTACCAATCCTTTTTTAAAACAAAGATATGACGATCTACTAATAGCGGGTATCACTTATTCATTTACATACAATGAGCAAGTGTATGAGAATAAAAAAAACCAGTTTTACTTCAATGGAAATGCCGATATAGCAGGCAATACCTTGGCATTGATAAATGAAATTTCCAAACCAAACAACAAAGAATACCCACAAAAATTTGCAGGAGTTACGTATGCCGAATATGCTAGGTTTGATATTGATTTAAGATATTACTACAACATTCAACCCAAAACTAAGCTTGCCTCTCGATTAATATTGGGCGTGGGCATTCCCTACGGAAACTCCTCTGCCCTACCCTATATCAAAGGCTTTTTCTCTGGAGGCACCAATAGTTTGAGGGCGTTCGCTATCAATTCGGTTGGCCCTGGTACCTATCATTTGCCCGATAGCTTGCTTAATTCATTCTTATTACAACAGGGTGGAGATATTAAAATGGAATGGAACGCAGAATATCGCTTTCCCATTATTGCATTTTTGCGTGGTGCTTTGTTTGTAGATGTGGGCAACACATGGCTAATGAAAGACAACCCACTTTTGCCGGGCGGTAAGTTCAACATTGGCTCGTTTTACAAGCAATTGGCAGTAGGCACAGGGTTTGGATTACGAGCCGATTTCAATTTCTTCGTTATCCGCCTCGATTTGGGTATTCCGCTTCGCAAGCCTTGGCTGCCAACGGGTCAAGAATGGGTAATCAACAAAATACAACCAGCAAATGGCAGTTGGAGAGTTCAAAATCTGGTATTGAACATTGCCATTGGCTATCCTTTCTAAGCGTAATTATATATTCCTGATTTCACCCCTCACCGAGCTACCACCAGATAGCCATTTACATTGCGTTTGTTGAGCTAAATAGCTTTGGCAAACTGCAATTTACCCTATTCAATTTTTACACTTTTTCATTCAGTAGGATACGAGTATAAAACTTGATTTACCGACAAATAAACCTCTATTGAAGCGATGGAAGTTTAAATGGGCAAAACTTAACAATTAAATAACATCCATTTGCTTTGATTTTCAATGATATACGTTCTTATTGCACCATCAATACTTAGAAAGTAACTTAAATCTTTATATATGAACAAGATTTTTCCAATGAAGCGCTCAATGAGATACTTAGCCTTATTCATAACACAAGCTATATGTAGAAGGTATTTAATAATTTTGATCTCGTTCTTTTCAATTAAATCTTTTGCTCAAAGTATAACTGTTAACATATCAGGACAAAACACTGATTTATGTTACGGACAAACTAATTCATTTCAAGGAACCTCAGTAGGTAGATGGTTCTGGAAAAATTGTAAAAGAACCATATTGTTTCATGGTAGATATGGGGCCAGCTGGTAATCGAGAAGTTTGCACTATAAGGGATCATTACCCAACTTACAATTGGCAGGTATCTAGGAACGGGCAAACGGTTTACTCAAGTTCAGGTGGTCAATTGGTATGGGATGGATTTTATGATGGCGATAGAATCAGATGCGAGGCGAGCTACCCTACTTATCCAATTACCTATACATATCCTTGCGGGCAAGGTACTTGCTCAGGGACAACTCCTCGTACTTCAATTTCTTATATAAACGTTGCTCTCAGACCAAAAATACCTCAAACTGGATTTTCAATCTCTGGTAGCACAAATGGAATATCTAATACTTCATCCGTTTACAGTATTGTTTTTCCAAGTGAATCACCCACTGAAGGTATATATAATTATTGGTCATTATTGGGACAAGGAAATTTATCAAATACACTTGGTCTGTCTACATCATTATCGTTTGTGAATCCTGGAAATTATACTTTGCAATGTGTTTCTTATGATTTAGGGTGTGCAGCATACAATATGTATGACTATTCCAGAGCTACTTCACTAAATATAAGCGTAATTGATCCTATACCTACTACCCCAACTAATTTTAGAACTTGTGGCTCAACTGCAAGTCAAGTGTGTCTTCAATGGAATGCCTCCACCGATAACACAATAATTTCAAATTATCATTTAGGTGTAAATGGGGTATATACTGATGTTGCAGGCACTTCAACTCAAACAAATGTAAATGTAATCGAAGGTCAACGTTATCGATTTGATTTGAATGCAATTGATTCTTACAGTCAAAATAGTTTGGTTACCACTTTAAATTATTTGCATGATGTAACTCCACCTGCCTTAATTCCTGCAAATGCAATAAGTTTTACATACCAACCCAGTCCAATTGCTTTAATTATCAATTGGCAGGCATCAACTGACAACATAGGTGTTACAGGGCTATAAACTGGCAGTAGATGGTAAGGTAAGGGTAAAAGGCATTCGTTCCGATCCTGCCAATTGGAGCGATTTTGTATTTGAACCCGATTATGAATTAAAAAGCTTGTACGAAGTAGAAAAACAACTAATTAAAGACCGACATTTGGCAAACATGCCTTCGGAAAAAGAAGTAATAGAGCAAGGGATTGACCACGACCTCATCTTTTCAAAACTGCTGCAAAACATCGAGGAGGATAAACTCTACCTCATTCAATTGAAAAAAGAGAATGATGATTTGAAAAAGAGGATTGAAGTACTTGAAAATAAATAATAACATGAAAAACATAGCACTTAATTGTGTCAAATTACTGATTTTGATTGCTGCACTTTGGGGCTGTGGAGGTGGCAACGATGCCGCCCCAAAGCCAAATTCAAATGAAATACAATGGACCGGCACAAAAAAAATAATACAAGCGGGTAATTGCAACACCTTAGATACTTTGCCTATAAACCTAACGGCTAGCACTGCACAAGCCGGAAATACTTTTATAATAAAGACAATAGGGAACAACGCCTACCATACCTTCAATGGAAATATAAACAACGATCTATTTACTGTGGTCGGTACATTCTATGGAAACTGCAATGGTGAAAATAGGACATATTATCCTGTTTTCTATGGGTCTATAGTAGGTGAGAACCTATACATGAGCGGGGTAGATACTGTATGCCCAAGTTATGGCTGTATTTTTAGAGAGGTATTTGAATTGAGAAAGAAATGAAAAATTATAGTTTGTATCTTTTTATATATATAATATCGTGTTCCAGTTGTTGTGATAAAGGAGGGTATATTCAATGTATAACTAATAATAATTTAAAATTATATATTGATAAGGATTTGTACTTAAAACTTAGTAATGATGCAAAACAAAGTTTTAGGCTATCCTATAAAAATAATACAAGAGATATTGTTTTTGAACTAAGAAATAACGGAATTAATGATTTTTCATATGAGATTGATAGGATTGATTCTGCACAAAATGTTGATATTATATTAATGAACTCAAAAATTGACGTTACTGATACATTTCAACTTTACTCGTTCAATTTAATTAATGACGAAATAGATCAATCCTGTGGATTTAATAAAGATGTACTGTCAACCGACTAAAGTTTAAAATTAACAAAAATACCTCTTGGAATTTAAAT
>CAZMFZ010000169.1:0-4900 GCA_964565665.1 uncultured Bifidobacteriaceae bacterium
ATTATAAAGAAAGAAAAAATAAGTGGTGTAGTATTTCTTTCAGGCGATCGCCACCACAGTGAAGTTTCGAAATTGATTCGTGCAGATGCGTATCCGATACACGATTTTACTATTTCATCTCTTACTTCTCGAGCTAACAACCGTGCGAAAGACGAAAATAACACATTAAGAATACCTGAATCGCTTTTTATGGAACGGAATTTTGCGACCATAGATGTAACTGGTTCGAAGGCCGAACGCCAACTCAAACTAAGTTTTTTTGATGTAAATGGCGTAGAAAAATGGAACACCGTTGTCAAAGCCAAGGAATTAAAATAATTTTTTAGCTAATATTCTACTGAAAAACCCTTGAAATAGTATTTCGAGGGCTTTTTTCATCAATTTTAATTCAAGCGTTCCTTTTTTCCAAAATATTTACATTATCTTCTCCCTCCAATTCTGTCAACACTTCTTTGATTGATTTCAATATGTAATTCAAATCTTTATCTGAAATAATATAAGGTGGAAGCACATATACGGTATTCCCCAACGGGCGAAGGAGTATATTTTTCTCTAAAAAAGCGTGGTAAAGCCGTTCTCTAATGGGGTTGAAATAGGACGCATCTTTATCATTATCTACTTCAAAAGCAAATATTGCCCCCATGCTTCTACAATTTTTTATATTCTTAAAAGAATAGAGTTCTGCAATCCAATTTTCAAATGTGAGGGCTATTCTAAGTAAATCATTTTGGCATTCAGTTGTTAAAAATAGCCTTATACTTTCATTGGCTGCGGTACAAGCTAATGGATTTGCCGTATATGAATGTCCGTGAAGAAATATCTTGCTGACTTCATTTTTATCAAATGCTTCAAATATTCCTGCGTTTGTAGCGGTAGCTCCCAAAGGCAAATAGCCACCCGTTAAGGCTTTGGAAAGGCAAATGATGTCTGGTTTTGTATGGCAATACGCTGAGGCAAAGCTTCTGCCTGTACGACCAAAACCTGTAAAAACCTCATCGGCAATGCAAAGCACTTGGTTCGATTTGGCGATTTGCAATAGCGATTCTAGCACTTCAGGCGTGTATATTCGCATTCCCGCACTTCCCTGAATCAATGGCTCATAAATAAAAGCTGCCACTTTACCAGATTGGCAAAGCGTTGCAAAACCCTTTAGCAAATCCCTATTTTCATTAGTAGGAAAGGCAATAAATTTCACATCGAAGAGGTGTTTTTCGAATGGTTCGTTGAAGCCGCCTCTAGCCCCTACCGCCATGGCCCCGAAAGTATCGCCATGGTACGCCCCTTCAATAGCGATAATTTGAGTTCTATTTTCGCCTTTGTTGTGCCAATATTGCAAAGCCATTTTCAGGGCTACTTCTATTGCGGTGCTGCCATCATCAGAAAAAAACACTTTTGCCATGTGACCAGGCAGCATTCTAACCAAATTTTCAGCAAGTTTGATTGCTGGTTCGTGGGTGAACCCTGCGAAAATAACATGTTCCAAATACCGTAGTTGTTTAGAAACTGCCCTAGTGATGTGTGGGTTTCTATGCCCGTGAATATTTACCCACCAACTGGAAATGGCATCGATTATTTTTCTGCCATCGTTGGTATGCAGGTGAACTCCCGTTGCTTTTTTGATGAATATATTGTGATCCTGCTGCATTACGTCAAAAGGATGCCAAACGTAAGCCTTGTCTATTTCTGCCTTTGTCAATTTAATAAATGAAGATTGGATCGCAAAAATAGTGAGGCATGGTTTAAAATTATGCCTTTATCAAGTTTTGTTTGCTTTGGAAGTTTGTAGAGGCAAGGAAGACCAGCGTAGCTTAGTATTGTATTTTCCATTGCTTCGTTGCCTTCGCCATTGAAAATAATACCAGCAATAGGCAAATTTCTATTTTTTAATTCATTTACAGTAAGCAAAGTGTGGTTGATGCAGCCTAGATATAGATTTACAACCAATATAATTTCACAATTGAATCTGGCTGCGAAGTCTATTACAAAATCGCCCGAGTTGTTGAGTGGTACTAAAATACCGCCAGCCCCTTCTATTACAATTGTATTTTGGGTGTATGGAAGTATAAAATCATTGAGATGCAAAGTTTTGCCTTCAGCATCGGCTGCAATATTTGGCGAAGCTGGCATTTTCAATTTTATCTGTTCGGAATGAATAGTACTGATGGAATTGAAGAGCAAATTTCGAACTACCAAGGCATCTATTTCCTCGGTGCCCGATTGTACTGGCTTCCAATAATCCGCTTTTAATGCCTCACAGAGCAAGGCCGAAATGATAGTTTTTCCGCATCCGGTACCAATGGCGGTTACAAAATAATGCTTCATAAGGGATGTAAATGCCTCAAATATAAGTTATTGTGATTGCAAAAAAAATTATTTCCCCAAGCCAAAGCTTATTTTACCTGCTTTGGTATATGCCCTGATGTGAATGGCTTTGGCATGTTCGGGGTCTTTTTGCAAAGCTTCCAAATATTTGTCGTTGCTTCGAAGGTTGAACCACGGCACTCTAATTTTCAAATCTACATTGTTATCGAAACTATAGCTGCCATTCACATATAAGGTAATGACATTTGATTGAATTTTCATTTCAGAAATATCCAGTTTTATGCCTTTGAGCGTAGCATGTTGCGAAAGTTCATCAAAACTGATATTGGTAAAATCTCTATTTTTAAATATAAATTTAGATATGTTTTGCAAAGGCTCAAAATTTTTCAAATGCCCGTTTCGCAGTGAAAAATCAAGCTTACCAGTCATTGAACTTGGTTTTATTTGGTAGCCATCGGCAAATCTGGTGGCAAAAATAATATCAGCATCGAACTTGCCTTCCAAATTTTGTGAAGTAATCGCCTTTTGGTCGAAATTATCCATACCATAGAATAATTTTCGTACGTCAATATTGCGAATACGAATGCTGGCAGTGCCTTGCTGCTTATCGGTATCGAGATTATTGGCTTTCATGTTCACTTGCATTTTGCCTCCTGACAAGCCGAGGTGTATATTTTTCAATTCCATGTTTTCATCAAATCGGCAAAGTTCACCTTTTAGGTTTTGAACTTTCAATTTCCTAAATAATGCCTCTTTAAAATCAAGTGCAATTACAAATCTCATGTTTTTAAGTACTTTTTTTACAGTAGCAAATGATTTTTGAGAACTGGATCTGCTTTTTGTTGCTACTGGTTTACCTGTCGATTTTACCATTAGTTTATTGATGTCGAAATACTTCGATTGCAACTTTATGTATGCTTGCAACAAAGTTTCGGGCATAATAAAATGCTGAATAGGTTTATAGATATTGCCGGATGCAAGCACTGTATTTCCTGCAATATTAAATGTGAAATCTTTAGGTAGTGTAACGGTATCGTTGCGAAACTTCATCTTTCCATTGATGTTTTCATAATATATACCCCCAGCTTTGAAGGCTATTTCATCAAATAAAATATAGCCTCTGTATTGCCACTCCGATAGTAGCGAAAGCTCTTTCCCTGCTGGGAATTGGCCATTGTAATTGATATTGAGCTTGGCATTTCCTTTGGCTTGTTCAAAGGGAAAATCGTGAAACGAGGAAGCCAAATTGGCCAAATTCACGTTCACATCTGCATTTACATCAATGGTTGGGTTTATTAAGTCGAAAATTTTAATGTTGGCGGCCAAATCTCCTGGGCCAATTTTGCCCGTTACACTTCTGATTTCAAATGAAGTATTGGGGTCGCCACGGTTTATATCGGGATTCATATGGTTGCATACAATTCCTTCAAAATTGATACCGCTAATGGTAATTGGCCAATCTTTAAATTTGAAAATGTTTCCTTCACTCCAAAATCGCAAGTCGATACTTGGGTCTTGGTTGGGTAATAACGGACCTGCAATGGTAATAACAGCATGTACAGTGTTAGTTACCTGATAATCAGCTATTTTCAACGCTACATTTTGGCTCAGGCAAGGCAGTACTTTGGTTACTACGGCATTATCTGTTTGAATTATTATGGCAATATCTGGGTAAATATCAGGCTTGAAATAGCCACTTACATTATACGATTCTTCATCAATTACCACATAAGAGGGCAAGAAATAGAGTTTGTTTTCATTGACAGGAATTTTTGCAGATATGTGAGCATCTACTGTTTTATCTTTCAGAAAATAGCCTAATCGGGTGTCGAAGCCCAGTCCGTTGAAATACACAGGACCGTTTACCTCGATATTAGTTTCTCCTTTGCTTTGGCTAATGGTTATTTCTGTATTTATTGCCTTCAAACCAATGTTTTTATGTTCCGACACATTAATGAGATGAATTGCCACATTTTTCAATATTATTTTCTGTATTGGCATATCGAAATGCAATGAAATAGGCTTGGGTATAGCCTTGGTTTTTGAGGTATCTACAATGCTTAATATGGAAAAATTTAAGTTACCTAAGCTATCGCTCATTAAATCGAGACTTGCATCTTCCACCGTTACTGCATTTATTTTGGGTTTAAACATAATTACGCTCCATAAATCAATGTCTGCATCGAAAGTATTGATTTGAAATACTTGGCTGCCTGATAAAGAATCAGTAATGCTCAAATTTTTAACCTTAAGTGCCAAATTCGGAAAATGAAGCGGTATAGAAAGCCCTACAGATTCTATTTCCACATTGCTTTTCAGTATTTTGCACAAGTTTTCTTTGGTAGAAATCCATATTTCATCTTTATTGACGTACAATACTGAAATGCTTATAAGTAGTAATATTGCGATTGCAACAAGTACATACAGGAAAATTCTAAGCGACTTTTGAATCAATTTTTTCATCAGTTTTTTAACGATATTATTACTGTGTGAATATTATAAATAAAAGTAGCTACAATAATTGTTTTATACATAATAATCTTGATGTTTGCAGTTGAGCCTTAGTTTTTAATGATAG
>CAZMFZ010000170.1:0-4818 GCA_964565665.1 uncultured Bifidobacteriaceae bacterium
TATGCTACCACCGAAAGCAGTGTAAAAGTATTGAAATTGACTGTGGTGAGGTGAGATGGGGTTATGGGTTATGGGTTATGAGTTATGAGGTATGAGTTATGATTAAAGAATTTGTAAATAAAAAAATCGATAGCATTACCAATGGCTAGATCTAAATTAATGCTTTGCTTATTGCTTTTTTCTCACTTGGCCTTCTCAAACTTCGAATACCCGAAAAGTGACATTGAGTTTGATTTTAGGACCATTGCCGAGAATCTGAAAATGGAAACCTCTACTATTGACGGCACTTATTTCTATTCTGCAGGCAACAAAAGAGACGCACTCATAACGCCAGAAACAGTTTCAGAGATAGACAAACACCTACGCATATTGGACGAGAATAAACGAAAGACAATCCTTTACATGGCTTACGCCTGGTGCGAGCTCAAAGCAAATACCGACAAAAACACGCAATTGAAAACATTTGCAAACGCCCAAAAAACTAAAATAGATAAGGCCTATGAAGATGTAAAAGCCAAAGGATACGAGATTGACAACATAAACCTGCACGTATGTATGTACATATATGTGGTATCCACGACAGGGAAAACTACCAAACAAACTGCAGGAATATTTATAGACCGGACATTTGCACGCCCCGATTTGAGTTTGGCTTGCAGAAACGATATAAACAAAGAAATAAAGCAAGCCATAGCAGCCAAAAACGAAAATGCACTTAGCAAATCGTTGAACAAAGGGCTAATATGGCGTGCAGAATTGCTGAAAACAAAGTACTTAGGTTGCCCTATAGTGCCAGCAGCTACGGACGACATAAAAGGCATATTAAGCTATGTAAAAAACAAGGTGGCAAACAACCAAAAAGTGATGTTCCATACCGATGCCGCAGGCAAGCCCACCATAGGCTCGATGGTAGGGGAGAATTTGAAGATAGATAATACCACATACTCTAAAATACAGTTTAAAAACTTTGCCACAAAAGACCCTTCCATAGCCGACCCATTAAGCTACAACACCGAAGTTTATGATGCCAATACAGCCGCCTTTATTTTTAATGACAAAGACAATAAAATGTTGTTCGCTTTCACTATTTTGATGAAAAGGCGAAGGAGAAAAGAGATAGTTTGGAGGGGTATTTGTTTGGGGGGAAAGCAAGTTTTTACGGAGATATTGTAGATAATCCAGAAATAGCACCAACTCAATCTGCGGGAGATAAAAAGACAGGCATGTATGGATGTACACGATTAAACACAAAAATTAGTAATTATACAAAACCTTGCAATGATGAAAAAGTAGGCGAATTATATAAAAGGTTTCATGGAGGTATAGACGTAGAGATAATCTCTGGTATTACAGAATTAAAGGCAGTTATTGATGGAACTGTAGTTATCCATGATTTAGATGATGGGGATTTAGGAAAATGGGTGCAAATTACTGGTAAATCAAAAGAAAGTAAAGTAATTAAATATCTTTACGGTCATTTAAACTCGATTTCAGTTATAAACGGTGCAAATATTAAAAAAGGAGAAATAATTGGTATAGGTGGAGAAACAGGAAATGCAGCAAATGTTGATGTAAAACACTGCCATTTACAAATTAAAATTGATGGAAATTCAAGAGACCCAAATGGATATTTTAAAACTAAATTTGAAGCAAATGGAAATAAAATTGATTAGAATCATTCTGTTATTTATTTATTTACCCTTCATAGCATACCCTCAAGAATTAAAATATTCTAAAAACCAATATGTTGACAGTATTTTAACTGTTAGAATTAAGAATAAAAAAAGAGTTACAAAATTTGATGAAATAGAAGAAGTAAATTTTAATATTAACTCCGTTAAATTATATGACACTCTAAAAGAGTTGAATAAAAAATTGGGAAAAGGAGCAATAATTTCTAAGAAATACTTAGATAATATGGATATTGATAATCCAGTAACTTATGAAAAAAGATTTTTACAAGTTAAGAACTCAATTTTTCAATTGGATGAAAATGAAAGATTTATTGGTGCTGAGATTTATGATTCTACTTATGTTTTGAGTTACAATAAAATTAAAGTTGGAGATAGATTAGAGCAAATTTTTAATAAGTTGCCAATTTCAAAAAATGAAATTAATTTATCTGGAGAAAATTATACTCTTATGTTGAAAGTTAAAAATATTATTTCAGGGTGCAGAAAATGTTCAACTAATATTGTTTTTTTTATTGGTAAAAAAACCGAGAAACTTCACAAAATATCTTTTGAAATTTCTGAAGAAGTTCAATACTAATATGCGTGCATAGCTGTGTAGAAAACCAAGCCCTAACTCTCCGTAGTTTGCAAAGCAATCTTATAGCTGTCTTTAGTTTGGCTACTAAAGACGTTCCTTGAAAGTTTACACAATTCATTTTATCACATTTGCCGTAGTGGGGTTTGTCAAGGCTTTTGCCATTGACAAACGTTTATATCACTTTCCCAACAAAAAACATAAATCTTTCAAAAATGTGATTTATAAATTGGTACTTTCAATTCATCAGTTTATATTTCAGAAAAAAAGTACACCTGTATGCTATTGCATACCAACCTTGAAATTTACTAAAAAAAGCATGAAGTCAATTCAATTAGTAGTTTTAGCGCAAATAGTGATTCTAAGTGCTTCTTTTGCACAATCGGAGTCTGTATCAAGTGAAGCGAAAAAAACATATTCTTTATGTTCATTTCACCCAGCTTTTGGTAGGTGAGTATCAAGTTTCTTATGAGGCTAATGTTGCCAGGCGATTGTCAATAGGCCAAAGTATTGGTTTTAAAACGGGTGCAGGAGCATTAATTTCCACACGTGTGATTCCAAGTATAGTACTTAACAATAGAGACGCTTATTATATATTCAGTTTGCTAGACGATAAATTGAGTTCTATATATTACAGCACTTATTTAAAGTGGTTATTAAGCAAGCCTAAACGAAAGTCTGATACTTATCTTGGTTTTGAACCTTTTACACGTGTTACATGGGGCGATGTGTACTATGAGCAAAATATAAATCTGAATAATGTAGAAGTAGTAGGAAAGCAAAAAGTGCATAAAGACATATTTGAACTGGGCTTGAAAGTATTGCTTGGCCACAATTTTAAACCCATAAAGTTATCTTCAAATTTGGGGTTTTGCTTCAACTTATTTTATGGCTTTTCTATGCGCTATAAAGTATTTAACGATTCATATTATAAATTCAAAGAAGACAATTATACCTTACAGGATATTGACAAAATTGAGTTTTCTCACAAAATTTACGACCAAGATATTTACTCGACATTGCCTTTCGTTACGGTTCATCTTGGATTAAAAATGGGACTTGGTTGGGGCAAAGCAAATTATTAACTTTTTAAAATATTGTAAAATATGAATTTTATAAAATACAGCTTATATAGTTATTTGACTATTTGCATGCTTACAAATTGCAACCCAAAAGTAGAGCCACAACCGAATCAATATGATCTACTTAAGTCTGTAGCCACTGCTACAGGAATAAATACGAGTACAGGCGTGAATACCTCTACAGGGATCAACACCACTGCAAGTTCTAATATCTCAGTTAATACAATAAGCTTAGATTTATTTGCCGAAAATGGCAAATATGTAATGTATCGTGATACATACAAAGTATTAGATGGAACTGGCTTTGTTACGGTAGCAGGAAAGTCGTTTGTGACTCTAAAAAACAGCTCCTATCCCAATGGAATTGGCTTAGAAAATAAGGATATTGTTCTGTTTTCTTCAAGTGTACTTGGGGTGAGAATACCAACCACTATCCCATTAGGAGAGTATGATTTTGGGATTTTGTCAGGAACCGTGTATTACTTTCTTCCTAAAAGGGTGCTAGTAAAGAACCCCTTACCAAAAGCAAACTCAATTACTAATACCACTATAACTGCAGGTTCGGTAATTGAGTTAAAAGGGGAAAATTTCATCTTAAATAATATTAAATCTGTTTATCTAAAAGTTGGAGCTACTTCCAGGTTGATAAGTAATGTAACAGTAGTTAGCGATTCTTTAATGTATATACCAACTGAAAAATCAACTTCTTTTGTGGGTGAAAACACCTTAACTAAACTCGTAAATACTACGGAGGAATTTACGGTATCTCTATCGCTAACTCTTACAATACCCGTAGGTTACCCAGAAATTTTTAATGTAAGCAACTCAAACCCGGCATTAAACAGTACCATTTCCATTATAGGTAAAAATCTAAAAACGACAGAAAATATTAGCCTTACAACCTTACAATTTTTGCCCCAGGGCGGTGGAGTAACTTTAGTAAGGTCACCTACTACAGTTGCGGATGATGGCACTTTGCTCACATTTAAAATTCCAGCAGATTTCCCCACAAATACCAACTACGATTTCTATATTTCTGTTGATAATAAAACTTCCCTTGCTTATAAAGATTTTATCAGGGTTTTGCCTTAAATTATTTATAGAGCTCTCTGTGAAGAACTTATTGAAAAATTTATCGGTAAATCATAATAAGCTCAAATATATTTGGAATGAAGGTAACGTTATTATTACTATTTTCTTTTTTATTTAGTGCAGGTTTCTCACAAGAACCTGATACCAAACACGGCATTAAAATTCAATCTTTTGTAAAAAAAGACCGTGTGCTATTGCGATGGGCACCTATCACACCCCTCAGTTGGGAATATTCCAATCAATATGGCTATACTGTAGAGCGATATACCATGATTCGAGATACCTTATTTCTAGCAACCCCAGAGAAAAAAGTGTTTAGTGCCTCTTTCAAACCTGCCCCTCAAGCAGAGTGGGAACAGTATATTTTACAATCTAA
>CAZMFZ010000171.1:0-4805 GCA_964565665.1 uncultured Bifidobacteriaceae bacterium
CCTGCGGTGTCTGTTTTCACATCCTGAGCAAGGGCTATTTGTTGATAGGCAATTAAAAATAGGATGACAAACAACTTTACAAAAGATGCTTTACTGGTAAAGATTGGGTTCATGAACAAATGCTTATGATTTCAATTACTTTTTTATAAATTTTATCAAATTACGATAGCGAGATTCACTAGACTTCCAGGTATTTTAAGCGAGCGTTTCTGAGCAGCATCCTTGTTAAGCTCAAATTTCATTTTTCCTTCATCTGAAATAATGAAATTGATAACACTCCCCTGCTTGCCCCAGCCTTCTTTCTCAGTTATCAATAAAGTGGGCTTATTGCCAAGTTTGCCTACTATTTGACTAATATTATTTTTATTGCTGATAGGAACAAACAAAATATGGCAATCGAGAATTGGATCTGATGACGATACTTTTTTCACAGTTGCTTTCCTATTGTTTATGGTTTTGGTCGAGAAATAATTGCTCATTTCATCTGCCACTTTTGAATTGTCGGCCACTGCTATTACAAAATCGCCAGAAGGGGCTTCAGCAGGCCATTCAATATTTTTTGCAAAATTGTTGATAAACATTATCTGGTACTTATAGTCAATGGTTTGGCTATAAGAAGAGAAAATGGTGGCTAGAAATAACCATATGGTAAGTTTTCTACTCATTAATATTATGTGTATATTTTCAAATTGTGAAACTAGGTTGATTATCTAGTTATTTAGCAACTATCAACTTCATTATTTTGATCTGCTTTCCAGCTAGTATTTTCAATATGTACACTCCTTCAGTAAAAGAAGCAATATTCAAATTGGTGTCGAATTCTCCTTGAGGCAACCGGCCCAAATTTTCGTTTATGAGTTGATTCCCAAAAATGTCAAACAGTACTATTTCTACCTCTGCGTTTGTTGCCATATTCAACCTAAGATTGGCAACATCGCTTGCAGGATTGGGGTAAATAGCTGAATTGAAAATATATCCATCTTCTATACTTAGTGGAGGAATAATGATAGAATCTGTTTTGGCTACTACCATAATATCATCAACCATCAATCTGTTTCCTTTATTTCGCTTGGTATTCAGCTGGAAGGCAACAAATATTTTCTTCCCATTGTAAGTGGTAGGAATAACATTTGACCTGTTCAAAGGCAAAATAGACTCTCTTTTAATATAAGCCAATTGAGTGAATGAAGAAGTATCTTTGGTTGTGTTGGAAATCAAAACCCTATAATCGTCAGGGTATTCGCCTCCGTCATCGGAAACGGCTCTCCAATTCAAAGTGAATTCGGTATTATTCAGCAGGTTGTCGCTACTAAGCCCATCGTGATTCAGCAAAATGGAATCGCTTATCATCCATCGGTTGGCATCTATTTTAGCATCATTGAAAAGCGATGTAGCAGATGCCACTTTGTTATTAATTCCCCCAAAAAAAGTACTAGTTTGGCTATTGGTGGCCAGAATTGCGACCCAACCATTGGTGCCATACGTAGTGGCATAGCCGCCAACAGCTTGTACCGAAGCTTTGTCATAATTAGTGATGATGAAATTAGCTGGCATTCCATTTTGAAATCCTTCATAATAAACGGTATCGCCACCTGCTTTGAAATAGCTGTACGCTCCTGTAATCTGGCATCCGCCTTCAGCAGTTAGTTTTACAAAGTAGGCACCAGTATATTTAATAGCCAGCTTGTTACCAGTAGCACCCAATATTACATTTTCAGGCAGTGCTATCGACCATTGGTAGGTAATTGCATTTTCTGTAGCTATAAGTTGATTTCCTTCAATGTTGATGATTGGGCTGGGTAAATCCTTTATTTTTGCAAATACAGATACTCTTTCGCTGGTACACTTTCCGTCATTTGCATCAACCCAATAAGTGTTTGGGTCTGTCAAAAAGGGAGTGGTATAGCTGTTGGCAGTGGTAATCGCTTCTAGCTCCGTTTCAGTAGTGTACCATATCAAATCAATACCTTCTTTCGCGTTCGCGTAAAACGTGATAGTACCATCTCCACAGAGTGAATCTAAAGAATTAATAATGATGGGTAACGCAGGGATAGAATCGTAATTTGCAGTTGCCTTTACTCTTGTGCTTGCACATTTGCCAGTAAAAGCATCTACCCAATAGTTTTTAATTGTATTGTAAAATGCTTGAGAAGTGTAGCTTGAAGTATTTGTAATTATCGTTGGGGTAGTTTCGTCTTCATACCATCTGTATTGCGGTTCTGTATTATTAGTCACATTGAAAGTGATGGCATTATTTCCACAAATTGATTTTGTTGAATTGTCAAGTATTGGCGTACCAGGAATGTAATAGAAAATAGCCTCGGCAGCAACCCTATTGCTACTGCATTTGCCATCGAAGGCTTCTACAGATACCCCAACTACCGTATTGTAAAATATAGGTGTTCCATAATTAGAATTTGAAATTATAAAATTGCCAAATGCATCAAACCACCTGTATTGTGGTTCTATTTTGTTGGTTACACTGAAATTTATACTTCCGCTTCCACAAATCGATTTCACCACATTGTCTATAATTGGTTTTACGGGTACATAGTAGAAAAAGGCTTCTGCCTTCGTTCTGTTGCTTCGGCAAGTTCCATCATAAGCTTCTACCCAGGAGGTGGATGAAATATTATAATATGTAGGTGTAGTATATACAGCACCTGTAAATGTGAGATTGCCATTCGATTCAGCATCGTACCATAAATATTGAGGCTCGGTGTTGGCAACTGAAAAGGCAATGGCACCGCTGCCACAAATAGATTTTACGGCTTGATCTAAAATAGGTACTGCTGGTACATATTTGAAAATGCCCTTTGATTGTACTCGGTCGCTAAGGCATAAGCCATCGAAGGCTAAAACCCAAGTATCCACTTCAGTATTGTAGCTTGTAGGGGTGGTGTAAATGGAGTTTGTGCCTACAACTGTACCTCCACTTGCGGTGTTGTACCAATTATAACCTGCTGCGGTATTATTTAACACACTGAAATTTAAAGTGTTAGACCCACAAATTGATTTTGCGATGAAATCTAAAATTGGCAAATCAGGTTTTGGATAAAAAATAGCATTTGCTTTTGTTCTTGCACCAATGCAATAGCCTGAGTTGGCTTCTACCCACACACTGTCTTTGGTATTGTATTTTACGGCTGTCTCAAAAAAAGTATTTGAACTCAATAAAGCTCCGCCAAATGAAGTACTAAACCAATTATAGTTCGGTTCTGTGCCATTTAATATATTAAAAGTAATGGAGCCACTTCCACAAATAGAAACAATCGAACTAAATAGTTGAGGGGCAGAAGGAATTTGATATGAAATAGATTGGGCTTCTGTTCTACTCGTACTGTAACAGAAACCAGTATAAGCCTCTACAAATACTGTTTCTGATTGTGAGGAGAGTGTTCCAGTCGTATAATTATTAGCAGTTAAAAAGGCAATACCGTCTACTGATGCGTTGTACCAGTAGAAGCTATTTGACAAAGCATTAATAACCGAATATGTAAAAATTCCAGACCCACAAATGGTTTGTAAGTACTTATTTAAAGTAGGTGCAGATGGAACTGTATAGACTGTAGCTGTAGCAGGAGTCCTCATTCCAGTACATCCGTTGCTTGTAGCATCTACCCAAAATACCTGCGAAGCACTCACCGATTGACTAAAATCTGAGCCAGAAGCTAGAAATGTGCCACTGCTAGAAAGTGTGTACCAATTATACGAATCTTCCACTGGCGATGCAACCGAAAAAATACGAGTTCCCGATCCGCAAATGGTTTGTACAGATTGGGTTAATATAGGATTACTTGGTATTAAGTTTACTATTGCACTAATATTTGTTGCATCACTCTCACATCCAGTTAAAATATCAAAAGCTTTAATGCTATAATTTTCAGCATTTACGAGTGTGGATGTTGAAAAATTAGCGCCTACACTTGTTATATAAATAGCATTGGAATCGTAAATATTAAAAGATACACCTGCAACTGTGGCAATGCCAAACTGGGCAATGCCTGAGCCACAAATTGAAACTACAGCATTTGTAACAATTGGAATTAAAGGTTGGGATGTAATCCTAATATCATCAATTGCGAAACTCAATACTTCACTAACTAAAGGATCAATAGCACCATCTTGAAAAGTTAAAATCCTAAATTTGAGTTCAGCCTGCCCATTGGCATTTGAAGGTAATGCTAAGCAATTAAGATTGCCAACATCACCCAAAGATTTGCCATTAGTAGTAAAAACAGAGCTATCAATATCATCCCAAGAAGTGCCATTGAAATACTGAACAATAAAACCTGCATTTGCAGAAGTAATGCTCCTTTCTGTGAAAATTGCTTTAAATGAAAGCCTGATATTTGACAATCCAGTTGCATTTGCCGAAAAATAAACAGCATTCATTTTATCAGATAGGCTTATTAATAATGCTGCATTTTCGTTATCAATATAGCAATAAGGTCCTCCGCCTTGTGAACTTGGCATTACATTAGCCCCATCAAAAGAGACAACACCTGCCACAAAAACATCAAATAAATTTCCATTAAAAGTGCTTGCCAATGCTTGGGTAGGTTGCGAAGAATTCGCTTCACCCACTTGGGTAATAAAATGGTTGTTGCCCAAAGGAAAAGTTCCTGCACTGAAAGCAGAACCAAAATTTTCACTATTGGGAATTGAAACTACAACAGGAGACTGAGCAAAAACTAAGCAAGATTGAAATATCAACAATAAATGCAGTACTTTTATTCTCATAAATGTGAGGTTTGTGAATTAGGTTAATAGTGATATTTATAGACGGATATCTATATAACAAA
>CAZMFZ010000172.1:0-4746 GCA_964565665.1 uncultured Bifidobacteriaceae bacterium
TTATTATATTTACCACAACGATTATCCTCAAGCGCTCGACAATATTTTTCAAGCTGAAAAAATAGCCACTGAAATTAAAGATAAAGAGTTGATTTCTAAGTGTTTGATGAATCTGGGGAACATTTATTACGACAATCGTGATTTTCAAAAAGCCCTAAATTATTTCTCAAAATCGCTTCGCATAGCCAAAGAAATAAAAGACAATGATGTGATTGCGGGCTGCCTTACTAATTTTGGAAATGTGTATTCAGATATGGGCGATTTCAAATTGGCAATCGAAAATTTTCAGAATGCACTCAAATTATATGTGACTGTGCAGAATAAACAAGGCATCTCCAAATCGCTTTTCAACATCGGAAACGTATATTTTTATCAGGAAAACTTCAAAGCAGCACTCGATTACTACCAAAAATCGCTAAAAATAGAACGTGAGCAAGACGATAAACTCGATGTAATCATTGCACTTAATGCCATTGGCAAAGTGTATTTTAAAGTGAATAGAATTAGCGAAGCTTTGAATTACTGCACTCAAAGTCTTGATTTGGCTTGGGAGGTAAATTCTCAAGACGATATTTCAAAAGCTTGCTACTCTTTAGCCTCTGTTTACAAGAAAATGCAAGATTATAAAACTGCGTTGGCTTACTATCAAATGGCTACCAACATCAAAGAAAGTTTGTTCAACGAAGAAAAAAACAAAGAATTTGGAAAGCTTGAAGCACGCCATCAGCTTGAAAAGCAAGATTCTGAAATCAAGTTGTTGAGAAAAGACAAAGCATTAAAAGAAGAGCAAGCTGAAAAAGAACTGCTGATGAAAAATATTATCATTGCAGGAATATTAATGTTTTCTCTTGTAGTAGTGAGTGTAATTCTCTACACCAAAAACAGAAAAGAACACCAAATAAACCAAAAACTGAAAGGCAGAAACAAGGAAATTGCAGCCCAAGCGGAAGCGATGAAAACCCTTAATGAAGAGCTAGATCAGTTTGTATATCGCTCTTCTCACGATTTAAAAGCTCCGCTTACTTCTGTTTTGGGGCTGATTACCATCATTCAACTCGATAATAAAGATGGAAACATCGTAAACTATCTTGATAAAATAAAAATAAGTGTAGATAAATTGATGTTGGTATTGCAAGATCTCACCAATTATTCGCGAAACTCAAGGCTGCAACTGGAACATCAGCCTATAAACTTTGAAGAATTGATAAAAAAATCGCTGGATGAATTGCAATATCTTGAAAAAGCCAAGAAAATTAACATTGATACTATAATTAGTATTGCCGAACCCTTTGAATCCGATTTGGCAAGGCTTGGCATATTAATGACAAATTTACTTTCCAATGCCATTGTACATCACGATACAGATAAGCCTAACCCCTACATTATTATCGAAATAAAGAATGAAAATGAAAAAGTGCTAATTTCAATCAAAGACAATGGAAAAGGCATACCTGAAAAGTTCAAAGATAAAATTTTCGATATGTTCTTCAAAGGTTCCAACGATTCTATGGGATCGGGATTAGGGCTTTATATAGCGTGTGGCGTGATTAAAAAATTAAGAGGAAAATTAGAATTTGAAAGTGTGGAAGATGAGGGCAGCACTTTCAATGCACTTTTACCAAACTTTAAAGTTTAGAATTTTTGACATGCTTTTCCTAAATCAGGCCATGTTCTATTTTCGATTTTTCTAGTTTTAATGCCTGAAATCGCATATTTGATACTTATTAGTCAACAATTTTTTAACTATTTTTTTTCATTTGATTGAGTTTTTCATAAACAACTAAAATCAAAAATATTATTACAGCTAAATATTCCACATAAATATACCTATATACCAATTCACTATTAATTTCTGGTTAAAAGATGGTTTTAAGACCTAGGCTCTTACATTCTGAATGAGTATTTTTACTCAGGATAAAACAAAATTAATATTCAATTAACACCCAGTTAATATTGTTTTTACAACTTTGTATAGTTATTATTGTTGTAACTGCTTATAAATCAATATTTTAATTAGCAAAATGTTGAAATTTTTACGAATCATATTATTTATTATACTTTTTCAATATTTGCATATTTTCGTTGGCAATGCGATGAATCTCTCTGAGCAAATGTCGCTGGCTAAGGTTGCTTATGCTTCAAATCAAATAGAGAAAGCCATCAGGCATTTGGAACTTGTAATTAAGGAAAAGCCTAGTTACATTGATGCTTATGTACTGAAAGGCAAATGCTATATTGAAAAAGACTTATACAATTTGGCCTTAGACGATTTCAATCAGGCTTCCAACCGCAATCCCCAAGAGTCAGAATATCTTTACTACAAAGGCTTATGTGAATGGAAATTGAAACGTATGAGTTCCTGTATTCAAAGCATAGAAAAATCGTTGGTTTACGACCCCGATAATTTCTTGGCATATAAAATATTGGGGTCTATGTACTTTGAATTAGATATGGTAAGTTTGGCTAAAGAAAATTTTGACAAAGCAATTGATATTCAGCCCGATTTTAGTGTCAATTATTTCAATAAAGATAAAATAAGCAGCTATACCGATGAATATAAGATTGCCTTAAAAGCTTTGAACCGACAAACAAAGGAAAGCCCAAATAATTATGTTTATTATTTTTATCGAGGCATATTGAAAGCCATTGCAGGCGATAATTGGGGTGCTTATCTAGATTTCGACCAGTGTGTAAAAATAGAACCCAACCAACCTGTAATGTTCTATTACAAGGCTTATGTAGAGTATAACATCAAAAAATTTGATCAATCGCTGCAAGATTTACATAAATATGCTAAAAAGTATAATAATGATGAATCGGTATCTAATTTGATGAACGTGATAAAAGAGATTACCAACATCAAAATTGTGGTAGAAGATATTGAAACCAATGCTATATTAACCTTTGCTGAGCAAATGCCAGAGTTTAGTGGAGGAAATAAATCTATGTACGAGTTTTTAGGCAAAAGCATTCACTATCCAAAGCTTGCCATGACTGAAAGTATTGAAGGCAAAGTAATATTGCAATTTGTGATTGATAGTAAAGGTGCGGTAAACCAAATAGAAGTAATGAAAGCCATTGGAGGTGGCTGCGAAGAAGAGGCCATAAGAGTAGTAAATCAAATGCCAAAATGGACCCCAGGAAAGCAAAATGGCAAACCAGTTTCAGTGCGATATACACTGCCAATTGCCTTTAAGCTATCTGAAAACTAATTAAATCTGCAAATTCTATTTGCAAAAGCTAGTTTTTGAATCAATCTAAATTTTCAATTGTAATTAATTTATCTTTGACAACCCTACCCACTGTAAAATGTATCGGTTTCAAAGTTATTTAAAAGATAAACTCATTGGCGGCTTACTTAAATTTTTAAAGCAAGGTATCTCCCCTCAAAAGCTCGCATTAGCTATTTCAATAGGTTTTTTGGTAGGTATATTTCCAATATTGGGCACACATACAGCCCTTAGTATGCTAGTAATCTATTTATTTAGGCTTAATCCTGCCTCTATTTTTCTAATTACTAATTTGGCATTTCCTCTATTTTTTGTGTTTGTAATTCCTTTTGTGAGGCTTGGTGAAAACATTTTCAACGAACAACATATCGCAATATCTATTGAGAGTGTATATAAGATGATGAATTTAGGCTTTCTAAATGCCATTGAAACCTTGGGAATGACACTAGTATACGCTTTTACTGGTTGGCTGGTATTTTCAATTCCAGCAGGTCTAGTTTTATATTTTCTTAGTTTGAGGCCGCTTCGAAGCTTGGGGAAAATGAAGAGTGAGAAAATATTGACCTAGTATTATAAGTTTAGTATAGACAATCGCCTTAGAAATTGAAGTTGGTAAACTCACTGCCTCTTTCATTCCCATACTTTAATATTTGATCAAAAGTCTCTACCCATATTTCCCTGCCTAAGTCTGCAAAAGCATCGTTGTGCCAGTTTAGCACCAAATTTCCGCCTGTTTTATATACTTGGCTAACAATAGGATCGATAAATTCCCAAGCTTCATTTTTTGATTTACATCCCAAATAATGAGGATAAAATAGTGTAGCATCCATTATCAACAGTGGAATTTCTACCACTTTACCAGCCTTATTGTGTTGATAATCAAATAAATAGAACGGGTATGATGTGCCAAATCGAAACCCAGGCATATCATTGAAGCCTAGAGTTGAATCTATTTGTATGCCATTATTTTGAAGCAGATTTGAGGTCGTTTTTTGACTAAACATTAAAAAATGAAACCTATTGATGTTTATTGGCAATACGGCATTAAAACGAGCCAAGTCTCTTTTTAAATTTTCTTCTGAAATATGAGAAGTAAAGCTACCATGAAGCCCTATTTGATTCTTAATTGCAAGCATTTTAATGAATTTTCTAAAAATAGGATTTGAAATTTCATAATCGGCACTTTCATGGCCCTTATATTTTTTGGTGTCGGGCAAAAAGAAAAAAGTAGAAGTAAAGCCATATTTTATTTGTAAGGCTTTAATTATTTTGAAGCTATTCTGATAATAATCTATTTCAAAACACTTGAAAGCCAATTGCATAACTTTGAAAAACTTTAACTTTTTAACTGCATACTTTGCTTCTTTTCTCCATAAGCTTGCCCAATAGTCAACATCGTGGCTCACAATGGTGTTGTATTTATTTTGCGGATTAATTTTATTAAAAAACTTAGTTTTATAAGCCAGGTTTAATGCTTCTTTCAGCATTAAAATATAATAATTAACTACAGGTAAGC
>CAZMFZ010000173.1:0-4716 GCA_964565665.1 uncultured Bifidobacteriaceae bacterium
ATCCTATTGGATAGAAAACGGTACCATTAATACCTCAGCAACGAAATTATGGGTTAAAGTCCCTATACTTCCTGCAAATACTACTAAGACACTTTATTTATTTTATGGCAATGCTAATGCTTCGTCTCTTTCGAATGGAGATAATACTTTCGAATTATTTGATGATTTCAATGGCTCCTTTTTAAATGGCAGCAAGTGGAGCTTTTGTAATAGTGGTAGCTTAACAATTAGCAACGGCCAAGCTAATATTACATCTACACCTGCTAATAAATCAATCATAAATAGTATAAACGCCATTGCAACACCTATCATAGCTGAAGTGAGTATGGTGGGATTATCGGGAAGTGGTGCTTTACTAGGCGTTTATCAACAAGGGGTTAATAATCAAGGATATGCTTTGTTTTATGAGAATGCCGGGAGTGCCTCTTTAAGACTTAGAAAGCTGGACGGAATAAATACTTGCATAAACCTCACCGATGAATCACCTTCAACCAATACCGAGCCCTCTAATCAGGTAAATGGCATTTGGGGCTTGTCTTGGCCTGCAACAGGAAGCCAAAAAATTGACTGGCCAGGTGCTAGTTCACATCCTCTGTCTCGCTCGGAGGGTTCATTAGGTATTTCTTCTACACAAAATGTATTTTTAGGTAATTCTGAATTTAATGGAAGTGTTTCAATTGATTGGGTAAGGGTTCGAAAACATACTGCGGTTGAGCCCACTATTGGTTTGGGAATTGAAACTACTTTTGTTACCACACTTCAAATCTCTAACAGTGGGGAAGCTTGTGAAGGAACAGATGTACAACTTTTTGTAAACGGAGTGGATGGAGCAACTTATAGATGGACTGGACCGCAAGGCTTCACTTCCTTAGAGCAAAACCCAATTATTTCGACTGTAGCCTTAAATCAGTCAGGTCAATATGATGTTGAAGTAAACATTCCAAGTGGGTGTGCTAGCTATACAAGTAATACTATTGTTACAATCACGGCATTGTCTACTGGAGGAATCGTGAGTGAAAGTAATCAATTGTGCAGCGGTACTAATACGGGTGTAATTACTTTGAGTGGACACAATGGAAAGCCTATACGTTGGGAATCATCTGCATCAGGTACATCGCCTTGGAATGCAATAAATAATGTGACGAGTGTGCTTGGCTATCAAAATTTATTAACCTCAGTTTATTTCAGAACTGTAGTTAAAAATGGCGTATGTGCTGAAGCGTATGCTTCACCTGTTTTTATGGAGATATTTTCTCCAACAAAGGCAGGGAAGGTAATTGGGGCTACTTCAGGTTGTGAAGGGTTAAATAATGGCAACTTGACATTGATTAATCAACAAGGAGAAGTCGTAAAATGGGTTTCTTCTACCAATAACTTTATTTCATCAACCGATATTAACACCTCAGCTGAATCCTTGGATTTTAATAATTTAACTCAGACTACCCAATACAGAGCGGAAATAAAAAGTGGAAGTTGCCCTTCCGCTATTTCAGAGTTTGCAGAAATAAAAATTAATCCCAAGCCTGATGTGGCCTATTCTATTGCTGATGTTTGTAAAGGGAAAACCTCAATATTTCTCAACAATACTACAATCGCTTCCGGTAGATTAATCAGCTTTACATGGGATTTTGGCGATGGGAACAGTGTAAGCACTCGAAATGCGAGTTATATATATGGCCAAGCAGGAAATTATATCACTAAACTATTTGTAGAATCTGAAAAAGGCTGTATTGATTCTGCCATTGTAGTTGCAAATGTAAAGCCGTTGCCAATAGTAGATTTTACACAAACGAATGTATGCGATAGTTTACCGATGCTTTTTTCTTCTAGTGGTACAATAGCAAGCGGTACAATTAATCAATATTTATGGAGACTTGGCGATGGCAATACGTCTATAAGCCCCAATCTATCACATATTTATACGACTTCGGGCCAATATAATGCAAAATTGGTGCTCACATCAGATTTGCAATGTAAAGATTCGCTTACAAAAACAGTTACTGTTTTTCCAAGAGCCATTGTAAGCTTTACAGGTGAAAATGTATGCTTAGGAAACCCTATATTATTTAAAAATAAAACGATTTTGGCAAGTGGTACAGCCAGTTTTCAATGGCTAACGGGCGATGGCAATATTTCTTTAGATAACAATCCGGTACATTACTATCAAAATGCCACAACCTATCAGGTAAAGCTAAATGCACTTACAGATAAAAATTGCTCAAATAATTATACTTCTACCGTAACCTTATTTCCAAGTGTGGGTGCCTCTTTTACGGTAAAAGATGTTTGCTTAAAATATCCTGCCTTATTCATAAACACATCAAGCGTTACTTCAGGGTTGCTTTTTTATGATTGGAAATTTGGCGATGGAAGTTTCTCTACTGAATCTAATCCTGTTCATTATTATGAAAATTCAGGCACTTACGATATTCTAGTAAATATTAAAACAGAAAATAACTGTTCTGGTAGTGCTACTGGCATTATTAAAATAAATCCCAAACCAGTTGTGAGCTTTGTATTCTCAAATGTTTGTGATAAAGATTCTTTGATTTTAAACAATCAATCATCTATTGCCTCGGGAAATATAGTATCGAAGTGGCATTTTGGAGATGGAGATACGCTTACAGTTTTTGATGCCATTCATCGCTACGACACCACTGGATTTTACACAGTAAAATTAATGTCAAAGTCAGATTTAGGCTGTATTGATAGTTTGTCAAAAACTGCTTTTATTTATCCGCTTCCCTTTCCTGATTTTGAAGTTCCTACGGTTTGCTTTGGTACCGCATCTTTATTTTCTAACACTTCTTCTATAAATTCAGGAAAAATAGTAAGCTATAATTGGAATTTTGGCGATGGCAGCAATTCTATTGATACAAATCCCAAAAAAACATTCAATACAACTGGGAATCATTCTATAAAACTTTTTGCAGTTTCCGATAGAGGATGCAGAAGAGACACCACAAAAATTGCGATTATAAAACCCCTACCCATTGCTAACTATAGTGCTACCAATGCTTGCATTGCTGCCAATGTATATTTTACCAATACCTCTACTATTGAAAACGGATTTAATAACTATCAATGGAATTTTGGCGATAGCAGTGCGCTTTCAGATTTACCAAATCCATCGCATATGTATACTAAAGACAGTATTTTTAAGGCGATCTTAAGCGTTACCTCCGATTTTGGCTGTATAAATAGTATTGAAAAAGAAATTACTATTTATCCATATCCTGTGGTGTCGGCAGGTAAAGATACCACAACCAGCCAAGGATATAGTGTAAAAATGCAAGCTGAAGGTGCTGCAAATTATGTATGGGAGCCTGCCAATTACTTAGATTTTTCTTCAGTACAATCGCCAATCGCCACCCCATTAGAAACTACAATATTTACTGTTTCGGGCATGAATGCCAATGGTTGCAGCAATACTTCCACGGTGACAATAAAGGTAAATAAGGATTATTTATTAATGGTAAGCAATGTAATCACACCCGATGAAAATGGAGCAAACGACTATTGGTATATTGAAAATATAGAAACTTTTTCTGATGCAAAAGTCACTGTTTTTGATAGGTCTGGAACCATTGTGCTAAATAAAACCGGCTATAAAAACGATTGGGATGGCTCTAAAGGCTACGATATATTGCCTGATGGAAGCTATTATTATGTAATTACTTTTCCCGATAGCGATAAAGTATACAAAGGAGCAATTACTGTATTAAGAAACAAACAATAATTTATGGTGAGAAGCCGCTAATTTTTAGTGGTGTGGGAGTTCCTCCTAAACTTTCAAAAATGAATTGTTAACACTTGATAACACTGAAAATACTTCGGTTGCAATTGAGTATATAAGTACCTGAACATGAATAAATTGCGTAGCCTTCATAGGGTAAGATGGTATAAGTTTGCTGTGTTGCATAAAAAGTTCTAATAGTTACAACTTTTTTGTTTTTTTGGAGATATATTAGGCGTTTAATTGAAAGATGAGATGTATTTAAGGCATATTAATTTACCGATTTTATTTTTAGGTTTAATCATAATAGCAAATACACCGCTGTATGCTCAAGATGTGGCAACATACTTTGTAGGCAAATGGAAGGCCGACAGCATGATAACGATGCATCCGGAAGTTCGAAAAATATTTGAAATTGCCAAACAGAAATACCAAGCTAAGTACGAAGTGATGGTAGAGCTTAGGTACGATGTATATTTACATGGCTTTCTATCAGAAATAGAATTTTCAACTAATAATAAAATGAGGGCAAAGTATTCGGAAGAATATGTTGAAGCCAAATGGACTATTAAAAAAGATTCCTTATATATAGAAGGTAAAATAGAGGATATATTATTAGGAAGCAGAAAGTATAAAAAAATAAATGAGTCATCATTCATTCTTTATAGTAATGCGGATGAAGGCTGGCAATTAAGTTATAAAAGAGTTGAATAAGGTAGATTGAGTTATTATTATAAACCCGAACAAATATTGTAACCGCTACAGTTAAAATTAAATATTCCCTTATTATAATGTTGGTTTATGGGCAGACATCACTATTTGCTCAGCAACCCACTCCCAGCTCTCCAAAACAAGAAAAGACCACTACTGCGGAAAAGAGAAATCTGGGAGCCATTACAATGTTACGTAACAAACAATAAATTATGAGGGCTTCAATATTACAATAATAAGTAAAATAGAAATCAACATATAATATGAAT
>CAZMFZ010000174.1:0-4619 GCA_964565665.1 uncultured Bifidobacteriaceae bacterium
TATTGCCAATCCACAGGCTGCACCTGTGGTTATTAATGTTAAAGCCCTTCGGGCTTGGCAATTGCATGCCCACAGTTTGTAAATCTCGAAGGGATTCAATATCAGTAACCCCGTATGCAATGCGGGGCCTACGCGGTAACGACAATATCTATTTTACAAGCTAACGACATGATCTCTTGCACTGATAAATTGACATTTAAAAATTACAAATTTTTTGAACTTTCAGAGATTAATTTGGATTGAGTTTACAATTACTTAAAGTAGTAATTTCACAGTCTAAACTCAAAAACAATTATGAAAAAATCAATTTCTCTTTTAACAACGCTAGTTTTGTTCACGTTTTTCGCAGCGTGTGCGCAAAAAAGCCCTAAAGCCAAGGCTGAAGGAATTAATTTAAAAGTAAATTACGGCCAACCTTCAAAGCGAGGTAGGATTATTTTTGGAGAATTAGTTCCCTTTGGTCAAGTTTGGCGCACAGGTGCCAATGAAGCTACTGAGATTACATTTACAAAAGATGCCGTTTTTGCGGGTAAAGCTGTAAAAGCTGGCACTTACACCTTGTTTACAATTCCTAAAAAAGACAAATGGACTATTATTCTAAATACAAAATTAGGAGAATGGGGTGCCTTTAGTTACGATAAAATAAAGGACAAAGACATTTTAAAGGAAGAGGTGAATACAATTACCTTGAAGGAACCGGTAGAAAGTCTGACTTTAGGTTTCGATACAAAGGGATTAACCATAGCTTGGGATTTGACAAGCGTTTTGGTACCTATATCGTTTAATTGATTTGCAGATTGCACTGTGACCAACAGATATTGCGTGCAAAAGTTGTAGAAGCAAGTGTATGATATTCGCCACATGGTTGTTAGCACACCAAACTCTCTAAATAGACTATCCGAACTTTTCTAGCCCCAAGTAAGCAGGAGAAGCATACTACGACCTACCAAAAAATTTTGGGGTCGTTTTTATTTCCAGTCCCACAATAATATAATCCAAATATCTGTCTTATCCTCGAAGGTATGGATAGTCTTAAATCCAACCTTTTCATGTGCTCTCATTGAACAGTAGTTGCTTACTGAAACTTCTGTTATACAAACTTCAAATTTATCAGAATATAAGTCTCTATGTTTAAGATATAATCGTGCTAAAATACCTTGCCCTCTGTAATCTGCTGAAATACAAATTTGTCCCATTACATAATAATTATTCAATAGTTTTTGATTATAATTCAGTTTTCCGACCGTTTCAAACATCGGTACCAAAACTGGAATTAGTTCGCTGAATTCTTTTAACATTACTAGTGCGTATCCTACAACAATTCCGTTGTCCATTGCAATAATTTTTTTGACAGATTCATTCATTTCCCTTAGCATTTCAATATCGAGCCTAACTGTTTACAAATCCATTCTGCTCTTTTTCCTCAATTGTCAAATTTTGAATATGACTAGAATTTTGAAGAATCAAAATTTGCTCAAGTTCTTCATTAGTCTCTGCTTGTTTTATTGTAACTGTCATTTTCATAAAATTGCCACAAACATCCTATTTCTCCCCAATCCTATATGTGTCCCAAATATATAATAATTACAATTTCCGCAATTGTGCCTTTTCCATAATTTCCAAGGCATCAGGTACGTTATTGGACTAGTGTATAATCTAAGAAATGCCTAGATGATAGGTTTAAGTTCTGCATCTGTATGAAATAAAACTGCTAAATACTCGAGAATTGGAAGCTAATTTTACTTAAATCATTAATTTCGCAAAGTTTTTATCTTAACTCACTTTTAAATCTAAAAGACATAACATAATGATTGCAATTGTAGAAAGTGGTACTACCAAAACAAGCTGGTATTTTTTCGATAAAAACGAAAAAACATTTGAATATAAAACCAGTGGTATGAATCCCTATTACCAGAATCCTGATGATATTGAGAACAATCTGAGCGACTCACTTATACCCAACCTGCCATTCACAGAAAAAGTGGAAACAATTTACTTTTATGGGGCAGGTTGCGAACTGCAAGCCCAACGCGATGTGATAAAAAAAGGCCTTAGGAGCGTTTTTCCAGGTACTGACATAATAGTAAATCACGATCTGCTGGCTTCGGCAAGGGCTCTGTTTGGCGATGCTCCTGGTATTGCTTGCATAGCCGGAACTGGCTCAAACTCATGCCTTTACGATGGCAAAGATGTGATTTATAACATTCACTCGCTTGGGTTATTTATGGGCGATGAAGGTAGCGGAGGCTACAAAGGCAAGCTGCTCATTGCCGATTATATCCGCAGAGCTATGCCCGAGGACATAAAAGAGAAATTCGATAAAAAATATATCGACCGCACAGAGCAAATGATGGATGCGGTGTATCTAAAGCCTTTTCCAAGTCGTTATTTGGCTTCCTATATGCCGTTTATAGTGGAAAACATTAGCCATCCTTATATCCACGATTTGGTATACAAAAGCTTCGAAAAACAATTTGACAACACCATTTGTCGCTATGAAAACTACCAGAAACATGAAATCGGTTTTGTAGGTTCAGTAGCGTATTTTTTAGAGCCCGTAATGAGAGAAGTTGCTACAAAGAAACATGCCAACGTAACTAAAATAGTGCAAGCTCCACTTATGGAATTGGTGGCTTATCACAAAGCAAATGGGCTTGTGAATTCATAAACATTCTATCAAAATGATTAGACCATAAAAAAGCCACCCAAAAGGTGGCTTTTTTTATAAAACCAATAAATACAAAACAACCTATGAATATTTTTAAACCTGACCTGCCAAATTCGTCACTAAAATCACAAATAGGAGGAAGAAAATGATGAGTTCAATTGAAGTATGACTTACGAACTGAAATACCTTTGGGAACACACGCACCATAACTCTACAATATCTTTGAATAATTTCTCTAATTATTTCACAAAAATACCCTTTCAGTATAGCTGCTGAAATACCTGCTAGCAGGTATTTTCACATTTTAATTTTACTATTTTACAATTGATTTTTAAAGGGGCAAAAGCCTGTCCCGCCTTTTGAGAATACAAAAATATTAATTGTGGGTGTTATGCCATTTGTTTAGGCCATTTCAAAGGGATATCAACTCAAATCATCGAAGCCAAACTCAAGCCGAAGGCAAAAAACACAATCTGGTTTGATCTCTAAAGGAATTCCTTTCCTTCCGACTGCCAAATTTTTTACCAAAGCAAGCATCTCGTAGGCAGGGTTCGCTATAGAAAATGCAGGAAAATACTCGGTGTGGGTTAGTGTTGTAAATGCTGATTGCATAGCTATTATTTCGTAGGTTACGATGCAATCTTAAGGCTATATAGGTCGTAAAAAGTCTTATATTATAAAGTCAGACATTATATTTCAATTAAAATGCTTCGATTTGGAGTTATAACGGATCAATTTGTTGATTTTGAGTAAAATATCGTAGCATTTGTTTCTGCTACTTATTTCTCGGGCAAAGCTTCAAATCGCAAGTGTTTTACCGACTCCCCCGAGTCTCGCAACTCAATTAGAGAATCAATACCAATATTTATGTGGTTTTTTACATAATTGGCCGTTACCAGTTTGTCGCTCTCTTCTGTTTTCACGCCTTCGGGCGTCATTGGATTGTCTGAAACGAGCAATAAAGCCCCATGTGGAATTCGGTTAGCAAAGCCTGCTATAAAAATGGTAGCGGTTTCCATATCTATACACAATGCTCTTATTTGTTGCAAATAGGCTTTGAATTGTTCGTCATGCTCCCAAACTCTGCGATTGGTGGTATAGCACATTCCGGTATAATAGTCCAATTCGTATGCCTTTATGGTATGCGACACTGCCATCTGCAAGCGAAACGATGGCAAAGCAGGTACTTCTTTGGGCAAATAACTATCGCTTGTTCCTTCGGCTCGCACGGCAGCAATGGGCAATATTAAGTCGCCAATTTTGGTAATTTTCCGAAGGCCGCCACATTTCCCTAAAAATAAAACTGCTTTGGGCATAGTAGCAGTAAGCAAATCCATAACCGTAGCTGCCATTGGGCTTCCCATTCCAAAATTAATAATAGTAATGTTGTCGGCTGTGCAGGTTTGCATTGCTTTATCACGCCCTATGATTGGTGCCTTAAATCTTTCAGAGAAATATTCTAGGTAGTTGAAAAAATTGGTGAGCAAAATATATTCTCCAAAGTTTTCAATTGGCGTACCTGTGTATCGTGGCAGCCAGTTGTTTACTATATCTTCTTTTGTTTTCATACCGTGCTATTGCGTTTTTAAAAGTAAAACCCTTTTTCGGATTGTAAAAGGAATAGCAGTTATTAAATACAATTGCAAATGGGAGCAAATGGATTGTGGAAAAATATTTCAATTTGCTGCAACGCGGAGTATCATTCTGTAGTCAAAGTAATTAAACCAATGAATGCAGATTTTGAAAATTAGTATAAGAGAATTTTAAAGATTTATTAACTAGAGAAAACCCCTTGAAAATTTTAGTTCGTGGTTGTTTCAATTGAGACCTTAGAGATTATATTTCTTAGGTCTTTTCATTGCAAATCCATTAAAATTCTAAAAAATGTTGATGTATTTCAGTTTTCCAAATTTGTAAATGAAGTTTTTTTAATTATATCTGGAAACTATGC
>CAZMFZ010000175.1:0-4555 GCA_964565665.1 uncultured Bifidobacteriaceae bacterium
GGTTAGAGGCCGCTTTGCGAGGTGTGCTTTGCAATACCACATAGCCATTGCCTGCTATTTGTAAAAATGTAATGCCGCAAGCCACTATAAAAAGTGAGGAAAGAAGCGTAGGAAAATTCATATTGCCCATCCCATAATAAAATCCTAGGCAACCTATCGAAGCCAAAAGCAAACCAAATAATATGCCATTTTTGTAGCCAAACTTATCTATAAATATAGCAGCAGGGTAAGAGATAATTAAGTAAGTGGTGAAAAAAGTAAAATTGAGCATTAGTGCTTCTGCATAGCTAAGGCCAAATTCATATAGACGAGGCAGCAGCATATCGTTCATCTGCGTGAGAAAGCCCCATATAAAAAATAGCAATCCCAAGGTGAAAAGGTCGAATATCCCTACTTTTTGTTTAAAGTTTTTTTGTAAGGAATCGTAAAGCTGCATAGGTTTACAAGGCAATTAAAAATGTTACAATCTGCTAAAACTCTTGTTACAAATATATAAGTATTTATCACTACATATTTAACATTTACATAATATTCTGATGCCCGATATTTACACTTCATTTCTAAAGCCATTTTTATTCAAGCTGAAACCTGAAAAAGCCCATCATTTTACATTTGCTTTATTGAAAGCCACTAAATACATACCTTTTTCGAGTTTTATTTTAAGGCAAATGTATGAGGTGAAATCTAAAAAGCTGGAGAGAGAAGTGTTTGGTATTCGGTTTGCAAATCCGGTAGGGCTAGCGGCTGGTATGGATAAAAATGCTCTGGTTTTCAATGAGTTAGCTACTATTGGGTTTGGATTTGTGGAAATTGGTACCGTAACGCCCAAGCCACAGTATGGCAATCCATTACCCAGGCTTTTTCGATTGCCTTTTGATAACGCCCTTATCAATAGAATGGGATTTAATAATGATGGTGTTGAAAAAATTGCAGACAGACTGAAAAAACGTAGCCACAGCATAGTGATTGGTGGTAATATTGGTAAAAATAAAGCTACACCCAATGAAAATGCCATTGATGACTATAAAATTTGCCTTACCACTTTATATGATTGTGTGGATTATTTTGTGGTGAATGTAAGCTCGCCCAATACACCTGGTTTGCGTGAACTACAGGAAAAGGAACCTTTAAAGCAACTATTGTCTGCTTTGAAACAGTTGGGTAATCAATTGGCACAAGAGAAAAAGATACAACCAAAACCAATATTGCTAAAAATTGCCCCTGATTTAACAGATCGCCAATTAGACGACATTGTAGAAATAGTGCTTGAAACCCAAATTTCAGGAATAATAGCTACCAATACTACTATTTCGAGAGATGGATTAGAAACAGAGGCTAGCAATATTACCGCTATTGGTGCAGGGGGATTAAGCGGCAAACCTGTAAAAGCCAAATCGACTGAAGTGATAAAATATCTACATACAAAATCAAAAGCAGCTTTTCCCATTATTGGCGTGGGCGGCATTCATTCGCCAGCAGATGCGATTGAAAAACTACAAGCCGGAGCCAGTTTGGTACAATTATATACAGGTTTTGTATATGAAGGGCCAAAACTAATTGGCGATATTAATAAGGCAATTTTGAGCCTAAAACCAATGTCATTAACTTAAGACATTGATCCCTTCTCTGTAATTCTGCGAAATCGGAGCAGAAATTAAAGGGTAAGGGATGAGGTTAATTGAGCATTGGATATGTTAAAGACATTAAAATCAACACCATAATTTAGTAGAGGTTTGGAAATATTAGGATACACTTTTGCATTTTGTATTGGCATTCTGCTCAGTTTACTGGGTGGAGGTGGTTCTATACTTACTGTTCCGGTATTGGTTTATATTTTTCAAATTCAACCCAATTTTGCCACTGCCTATTCACTTTTTATTGTGGGAATTTCTTCATTGGCAGGCTCAGTTTCATACATGCGACAAGGCATGGCGAGTGTGAAGACAGCTTTATTTTTCTCTTTCCCATCGTTTGTGATGGTCTTTGTAATGCGAAAATTTGTAGTACCTATCATTCCCGATATTGTGTGGCAAACAGAAAATCTTGTGTTGCATAAAAACACACTCACCATGACGTGTTTCGCACTATTGATGCTGATTGCTTCGTATTCTATGATAAAAAAGCAAAAAAAACTCACTGAGAATATTGATGCCATCAACAAGCGAATCAATTACCCCATAATTTTCTTTGAAGGGCTAATTGTGGGTGCTTTGACAGGTTTTGTAGGTGTAGGCGGTGGATTTCTAATAGTTCCGGTACTCACTTTTTTTGTAAAGTTGCCTATGAAAATGGCCGTTGGCACTTCGTTGCTCATTATTGCTATCAATTCATGCTTTGGCTTTTTGGGCGATTTGGGCCAGTTTCCAATTGATTGGGTATTCATTTTAAAATTTCTCGCTTTTGCTTTGAGTGGCGTATTTATAGGTATTTATTTGGCTAAGTACACAAACAATCAGCAATTAAAGCCTGTTTTCGGCTGGATGACACTTACATTGGGCTTGGCCATATTGCTGAAAGAAGTGTTTTTCTAGGTTTATTTTTTGGAATTACTCAGCTACCCGTAGTTTGCAATACAATGATAAAAGTTGTGCTGAGTTTGCAGCTAAAGACGTTCCTTATAATTTTACAATTTGAGCAGTGGAGGCTACGAAAGTAGAAATATGAACAAAATCATTGCCCACGGTTTAAACCTTGGGCTATGATTTGCAGAGCCGAAAAGATTGGTTGTTGGTGGTGTTTTTGAAAGCAGGTTCAAATAATAGCAGAAATAGAACCTATCAATTTTGGAGGCAAGAAAATCATCCGATTGAATTACCTACAGACAATTTTACAAATCAAAAGCTAGAATATATTCAAAACAATCCAGTGGAAGCCGGAATTGTAGAAAAAGTAGAAGAAATATGTATACAGCAGTGTCCGGGATATTATGAAAGCAAAAACGTAGGTTTGCTAAATATAGAATGTTTGTAAAGAAATGGATCGTCCTGAGTTGCAAATTCAGGGCAGCTTTATAAATTGCTTCGCAAACTTCGGACATCAGTGGAACATTTGTATCAAAATATTAATATGCTACGAACTGATTATTTTCTAACTCAATAATAAATTAATCTCATGGCTAGAAAGACATTAATAATAGGTGCCACAACTAACGTTGAAAGATACGCCTACAAAGCTGCCCAAATGCTCACTTCGCATGGGCATAAAATTGTGCCGGTTGGCATAAGAGCCGGAGAGGTATTTGGCATAGATATCATTAACACCAAAGATATTCAGCCTGATATTGACACAATCACACTCTATGTATCGCCCGCCAATCAAAAAGAATGGTACGAATACATTGTCAAAACCAGGCCAAGAAGAGTAATATTTAATCCTGGTACTGAGAATATTGAATTAAAAACTTTGGCTGAAAAAGAAGGTATCGCTACTGAAGAAGCCTGTACTTTGGTATTGCTAAGTACCAATCAATACTAGTGTTTAGTAAATTTAACATTGCCTTAACGTTCGCTTTCATAAATTGCCAGTCGTAAAAATAAATGAAATGAAAAAAATTAGTGTTGTAATTGCATTGTTGGTGGCAAGTCAGCTATGTGTATCTCAGGCCATACAATCAGGACCAATGTTGGGCTATGCTGAAATGAGAGAAGTATTGATATGGGTGCAAACCACCGAAACAGCCAAAGTAAAAGCCGCCTATTGGCTAAAAACAGTAGTCGGATCTAAATTTTTTACCGATGAAATTGTGACCAGCAAAGACAAAGCCTTTACAGCCAAGTTGATAGCCGATAAAGTACAGCCGGGTAATATTTACAATTATGAAATATATATAAATGGAAAAGTGCAAAAATTTTCCTATCCATTAACTTTTCAATCGAAGAAGTTGTGGCTTTGGCGTGGCGATGCGCCCGATTTTAAGTTGGCTTTAGGAAGTTGCACCTATGTGGCCGAACCAATGTATGATCGCCCAGGCGAACCTTATGGAGGAAATTATGAAATATTCACTTCTATTAATAACAAGAAACCTGATTTAATGCTTTGGATGGGCGATAATATTTATCTACGCGAAGCCGATTGGGATACCAAAACAGGTATTCATCACCGCTACACCCATACCCGTTCGCTGAAAGAAATGCAGCCTTTGCTAGCCTCTACACATAATTATGCCGTATGGGACGATCATGACTACGGCCCCAACGATGCCGATAGGAGCTTTTGGAACAAAAACGCTACTTACAATGCTTTTCAGTCGTTTTGGGGTAATCCTTCTTATGGGGTGGGCGACACAAAAGGAGCATTTACTTCATTCCAGTGGGCTGATTGCGAATTTTTTATGCTCGACAATCGGTATTATCGTTCGCCAAACAATCAGAAAACAGGGCAATGTACTGTGCTTGGGAATGAGCAATTGCAGTGGCTGAAAGATGCCATGACAGCCAGTAAAGCTACTTTCAAATTTGTGGCAATGGGTGGGCAATTCATTAATGATTTAAAGCAATTTGAAACCTACGCTAACTTATGTGCCACAGAGCGTGATAGCATTTTAAGTATTATAAAG
>CAZMFZ010000176.1:0-4512 GCA_964565665.1 uncultured Bifidobacteriaceae bacterium
AATTTACACAATAAACAAATTACATTATAGAACATAAATTTTATGTATTCAAAATCTACTTTATACCTAATTTCAATCCTGCTTCTTACAGCATTACAATTTTCTTGTAGCAATGACGCACCTAAGCCCAATGCCCCAAGCCCAATAGTTACCAGTCGCGATGTAAAATACGAAGTAACAGGAACGGCAGCTGGGCAGTTTACAAATATTGGTATTATTTATCTCGATGCTAACGGCACAGCTGCGACTGAGGATACCCCTTCACTTCCATGGTTTAAAAATGTAGTGATAGACAAGTCAGTGCGTGCAATTACCCTCAATGTATCAGTTTCGAATGCACAGCAAGGGCAATTGATAACAGCAAAAATTATAGTGGGCGGTGTAGTAAAGCGCGATTACACAGCTACCGTGGCTTCCAACGGCATTGCTACAATTGCATTGCCAGTATATATTTTTTAAAATAAGTTGTACCGCGAAAATTAAAATAGCTTTCTTATCCCGTGTCAAAAAGTATTTGCTTGTAAAGGGGAGGTAGTTCTAATATTGTTCGTATTTGGTTCTGTGAATAAGTTTCTTTGTTCTAAATTTTCTCTCATCATAAATATTCAACTCTAGAGGTTGAATTTCTTAATTATGATTTCACCATCTGTCAAGAATTATCAAATTAGTATTATGAATCAAAATTAATTGTTTTTATAATGCCTTAGCTTTGCTGTTGGATAATTGAATATTACATTCACCTACCCAATTCTGCCATTCACCTACTTTTTTCCATCACTTCACCTATTTGTTATTTTTTGGCAATATAATGCCGCATACTTTTGACATATCAATTCAGAGATAAGAGTTAAGATATTAGTCAAAAACATAAATAGATTTTAAAAGCAACCAAAAATGGAAAATATAGACAAAATAAATACAGACGAAAACGACCCAAAGCCGCGTTCCTACATCATTCATTTACAGCAACTTACGAAAATAGAAGTAATGGAAAAAGACACCCACATTGCCTTATTGAAAAATGGCAACAAAATTCCTTTGAGCAAAACTGGTTATATAAAGTGGAGAGAGGTATTGGGCTTATAGTGAGCTCTACCCTTTAATTCCATTCTCTACCCAAGTAATAATCTTATTTGCCTCATCAAATCCTGTATGAATCACTTTAGCATTTTGCATGCCATCGTAGCTCATAGATAAGTGCATAATATCGTAGACATCTATAAAATAATTTAGTAACTTTTTATGCAATTTAGAAAGCTATTGCTTATACCATCCCACATCTTTTGGGCCTTTCTTTTTTGCACCTAATAAATAATCAACAACTAATAGTACACCACTGTAAGCTGTATGTGCTGCCATTTTGATGTACTTCACATCGTAGTAGCGATCGTCTTCTTTTTGAGCTTTTTCGCTTAATATCAACTTGGCATTTTCAATATATAGCTTCGATTCTGTAATTGGGTTTGTCATTTATCTATTCTTTTTTAGAAAAAGTAATATTTAAAAGTTTTAGTTTATATTAGTATTGCCTTCAACGTCCATACCTTTCAATAAAGGTTGAAGGGCGTAGTGATATATTTAAATATACTATATTTTAGTCTCCAAATGCAATGCCTAAGCCTCGGGCTGCTTTTACAATATATGAATCAGTTTTCACGAAATTATAGTCTTTTATTGCCTCTAAAAGCAATACCGAAGTGATGTCGTTATTTTTATAGGCTACCATCTTTCCAAAGTCGTTATCCAGCACCATTTCAAAGGCTTTTACACCCATTTGTAATGCCAGTACTCTGTCGTAAGCTATTGGCGAGCCCCCACGTTGCACATGACCCAGCACGGTTTCTCTAATATCGGCTTTGCAGCCAGCATCTTTCAATTGCTGCGAAAGCTGGTAAGCCACACCACCCAAACGGACATTTTCATAGCCTGTTTCAGCACTTTTATTGGAATATACAATACCATCTTTAGGTAAAGCTCCTTCTGCTACTACAATATTTATAAAGCCTTTGCCATTTTTATACCTGCTATTTACTTTTTTCAGCACTTTATTTATATCGTAAGGTATTTCTGGAATTAGGCAAACTTCTGCACCGCCAGCAATGGCTGTGTAAAGTGCTATCCAGCCTGCCGAACGCCCCATCAATTCCAATATCATTACCCTATGGTGGCTTTCTGCGGTGGTTACCAATTTGTCAAAAGCATCGGTAGCGATTTGAACGGCAGTCTGAAATCCAAAAGTGTAGTCGGTAGCTGAAAGGTCGTTGTCTATAGTTTTGGGTACACCCACTACTTTCAGTCCTTTCTCGAATAATTTTTGTGAAATGCGTTGCGACCCATCGCCTCCAATGCTTATTACGGCATCAATTCCTAGTTTTTTCAATATTTCGAGCATTTCATCAGAGCGGTCTTTCGATGAATAGGTACCGTCTGCATTTAATACTGGCCAAGCAAAAGGCCCACCTTTATTGGTTGTGCCTATGATTGTGCCACCTTTTACATGAATTCCAGCTATTTTAGCTCCTTCAAGTGCAACCAGTTCCATTGGGTCGCTTAATACGCCATTGTAGGCTTCCAAACTCCCAATTACTTCCCAGCCACCTTCTTGTTGGGCCCGTTTGCATATCCCTCTTATTACAGCATTCAGACCTGGACAATCACCACCACCTGTAAGCACAAGTACTTTTTTAGACATATCAATATGTTAGTTTAGAATTCAATGTGTTGTAAAAATAGAACGATTGGGAAGAAGTATTTTATTTTCAAAATAACACCATTTTCACTAAATTAAAAAGGTCTTGCTAAAATTATAACAAGACCTTTTCAAATTACTAAATTCAAGTTATGCTTCCTGATGCAACCATTCTTTTTTTGCATTCAGTTCTTCTTTTGTTTCTACCACATCTGGGTCTGGTACACAGCAATCTACAGGGCATACCGCGGCACACTGCGGCTCTTCGTGAAAGCCCGTACATTCGGTACATTTATGAGGTACAATATAATAAAATTCGTTCGAAACGGGTGTTTGCTTGGTTTTTCCGTCTATCGAGCTGCCATCTTCTAATTCTACTTTAGTTAATTTGGTGCCGCCAGCCCATGTCCACTCCACGCCACCTTCATAGATAGCTGTATTTGGGCATTCTGGTTCGCAAGCCCCACAATTTATACACTCGTCAGTGATGATGATTGCCATATTCTAATTTTTATTGATGATTACACTATTCTAAAAGCGTTTTTGATACGTACTTGTTCCAAAAATCTTTTAAGAATTAAAGAAATGCAAATTTAGAAACAATTATGTTTGCTACCCAATATTTCAATAAGGAATTATACAACCTATTTGTATTTTATTTATATGCACATTGATTTAGACACAAAAATTAAAGCTTTAATTGAACTAGGTAGCCAAATCAATGCCATTTCAATAGTTGAAAAGTCCGAATTATTTTACAAGGCAGGCATTGCCAATGCTTGGTTTATTGCTGAAAACTTAGCTTTAGCTCTAGAAGGAATTGCATTTATGCTTCAAAAATCACAACTAGAACATTGGCTTGCATACTATCAATTGTTAAATAAATCTAAAATACCAAAAAAAGTAGGAGTGATAATGGCGGGAAATATTCCTGGTGTTGGTATGCACGATGCCATTGCTGTGTTGCTAAGTGGCCATATTTTATATGCCAAACTAAGTAAAGATGATACAGTGGTGATGACTTGGTTGTTAAATAAACTCAAAGGAATTGAACCTTCATTGCAAAACTTTATCGTTTATATAGATCAATTGAAAGATATTGATGCTTTGATTGCTACTGGAAGCGACAATTCATCGCGATATTTCGAATATTATTTTTCTAAAATCCCGCATATCATTAGAAAAAACCGAACCTCTTTGGCAATACTAGATGGTAATGAATCGAAAGAAGATATTATGAATCTTGGGAAAGATATTTTTACCTATTTCGGACTAGGATGCAGAAATATATCTAAACTACTAATTCCCCAAAATTATGATTTGACACTATTTTTCGAAGCTATATATTCATTTAATTGGGTGCTTGAAAATAGAAAATACACTAATAATTATGAATACAACAGAGCTATATATTTGATGAATCAAGAGGAATTTCTAGATAATAATTTTCTGCTTATTAAAGAATCGACCGAGATGGTTTCGCCTTTAGGTGTGCTTTATTATACCCGATATAGCAATACAGATCAGGTGTTGGATTTGCTAAATGAGAATGCGGCTAAAATTCAATGTATTGCTGTAAGCAACCCAAAAGGAAAAGAAGTGAGATTTGGAGAAGCCCAAAAACCAAATGTTTGGGACTATGCCGATGGCATAGATACACTCTCATTTTTAGAAAATATTTAACAAAATAGCCACTTGATTTTGATTTTAGAATATTAGAATTACCTTTGCACTCCCAAATAATTAACGGTCCTATCGTCTAGGGGTTAGGACATCTCCCTTTCACGGAGGAAACAGGGGTTCAATTCCCCTTAGGACTACAA
>CAZMFZ010000177.1:0-4152 GCA_964565665.1 uncultured Bifidobacteriaceae bacterium
CTTATAGCACAGATAATAGTTTGGCATTTTACAATAAATTAATAAGTATAATATTAAAGGTATTCAATTGCGGAAAAGTTACAAAAATATCTCTCAAAAAGATTTCTAAAATTGATATTAGTTTTGTAATTCAAACAAATAATATAAATGCAAATACACTCAACTACCGTTTTGGCGGTACTTCACAATGGGAACATGGCAATAGGTGCCGATGGACAAGCCACAATGGGCAATACCGTTGCCAAAAGCAATGTAAATAAAATTCGCAAGCTCAACGATGGAAAAATAATTACCGGATTTGCAGGTTCAACAGCTGATGCTTTTACACTTTTAGAACGCTTTGAAGAAAAACTAGCTGCGTATGGCGGAAATCTAAAACGCTCTGCAATTGAACTTGCCAAAGATTGGCGTACCGATCGCTATTTGCGCAAACTAGAAGCCATGCTAATAGCGGCAAGTAAAGACGAAATACTGATTATTTCAGGTACAGGTGATGTAATAGAGCCTGAAAATCAAATAGCAGCCATAGGTTCGGGCAGCAATTATGCTCTTTCTGCTGCATTGGCACTTAAAAAACACGCCCCACACCTTACCGCCAAAGAAATGGTGCAAGAAGGCCTAAGCATAGCGGGCGACATTTGCATTTATACCAATCATAATTTTGTAATTGAAAGTTTGTGACTTAGGACTTGGGATAATTACTATTATATTGTTTAACTTAGTATTAGAACTGGGTAGAAATGTTGTTATTTCCAAAGCAAATACCAGTTAGTTCGATAATTAATATTCATTGATTGATGAGATAGTTTTAATTCAGATATGTAAATAGTACAAACCCTATAATGAAGCTATCGACTGTATTTAAGAATTTTACACTTTTGGGCATAGAGTTTGCTGAAGATGAAGCCGAAAAACAGCAAATCATCATCACCAATTTTTTGGTGATAATGTCGTTTTTTATCTCATCTATTGGGTTGACAATCAGCTGTTTCGATGGTTATTCTGTAGCACTTTACAGCTATCTCACTTTTTTTATCAGCCAATTTTTTATTATTTATCTCCAACGCTCGGGTTTGCATTTATTCTCTAGAATTTTGCTTACTATTTTACCGCCAATTCTACTCTTGGTGCCGTCCTATTTCTTCAATAGTTATGCAAAAGAATCATCTGTAGAATATTTTTATGTGCTGTTGGCCTCAAGCGTGTTGCCATTATTGCTTTTCAATACTAAAAAAGATACCCAATGGCTTTTATTTGGCATTGCCTATGGGTTGTTTTTCATTCTCACTTACGATACTATTTTCGGCATAAAAAGCACACCTGCAAGAGCATATTTGGTTTTCGACACTCTGTATTTGAAATTCAAAATCAGACAACTGATGCTATATTTTGTAATAATGGGTGGCTATTTGGTAAAAATAAGATTGAGCCAATATTTTGAACTCCGACTCAGAGAAAACAACCGATACTTATCTTTAAAAAATAATGAGATACATGAAATGATGAATAGTATGCAACTGCAAAATGAAGAATTGCATGCACAAGAAGAAGAAATGCGATCTCAAAATGAAGACTTGCATCTCAATCAGCAGGAAATAATTGCCATTAATACAAGAATTGAAAAATTTACTCAAGTGTTGATATTGCTAACCAAGAGCAAAAATTTGCAAAAAGGAAATCTGAAATCTGCCCTAGAGGAAATTTGCAAAACTACAGCTGAAGCTTTAGAAATACAAAGGGTGGGAATATGGGAATATGATAAAAAACAAAATAGCATAATTTGCCTCAATCAATACGAATCGCTTGGCAACGCCAATGGTTTTGGTTTTGAACTTTGGCAACAGGATTATCAACCCTATTTCGATGCCCTAAATTCGGAGGAAATAATTGTAGCCAATAATGCGGCTTTGCACTATGCTACCTCGTGCTTTGAAGATAGCTATTTGGATAAATATCAGATAAAATCAATGCTTGATGCTCCATATTTTGCAAATGAAACACTTGCAGGGGTAATTTGTGCCGAATCAATAGGAGCATACAAAAACTGGTCGGGCGAAGATATTGTATTTCTAAAATCTATTGCAGATCTTATTTCTTTATGCTTTGAATCGGCAGAGCGAAAAAAGGCTGAGGATAGAATAAGAATACAAAAAGAAGAAATTTTATGTAAAAATGAAGAATTGCTGCAAAATCAAGAAGAAATTCGCTCAATTAATGAAAATCTAGAACGCAAAGTAGCAGAACGAACAATCTCACTTGAGCGTAAAAACTCTCAGCTTCAAGAATATACATATATAAATTCGCACTTGCTACGAGGTCCGCTTTGCAGAATATTGGGCATTGTTTATTTGCTTGAAAATAATATGCTTAACGATACTAATATTGATTTTTTACTCCATTTGAAACAATCGGCATCTGAACTAGACGACATGGTGAAGAAAATAACAAGAAATTTAGAAACAGGTCAGCCAATAGGTGCCGAAGATTTTATGAATCCACATGAAGTGAATGCACACTTAAATTAACAATTATTTTTCCTTATTCACTATATCTTACTATTGTAAATACCCTACTCAAATTAAACCCGAATCTGATAGACTTGAATCCATCTTCAAACGGGCTTCTATTGTAGCCAATAAACTGATGCTCTATCATACCTGTGGCATTGGTAAATAGCAAATGATACACATGCCCACCAGTTTCTATTTCCCAACCTATTGCCGCAACTGAAGTTTGAAATTGTGCATCTAGCTGATTGGGGAAGGTATAATAGTATTCAGCTACAATACCATGGCGTTTAGTGAGTTTATATCTAGCGGCTGCCCCCAAAGAGAAAATATTATTCTTATCGGTACTATTTAGAGTTAAATTTCTGTGAATAAATGTAGGCATGAGTTGCATGGAAAATGAAGGACTGAATTTTCGAGCAATTATTAATTGAGTGGAGTAAAATAAGCGATAAGGCAATTTGTCGAAGTCATCGAAAGTATTTGATGATTTTACTGCAGTAGAAGCAAATAGCGATATACTTATAGGCATATTTACCAATCCTGTAGACTGACGAAGCAATTTCATTTTTAAATACCCATCGTATGCTTTTTGAAAATTTGGCTCACCACCGCCACCTGATCTGCCAATGCCAATGGTAAGTCTTTTGGTGATGCCATAATCAAATCCGAAACGAATGCCCGCACCATCTAACCCGAAAAAATCGTAAAAACCTTTGTCGATAGGCGAAAATCTGTGTTGAAAAACTACTTGCAACACTCCCCTACCCACCCCTTCTACCGATTGGCTATTGAGTATTTTAGTTCCTTTGAAAGTAGCAAAAGCATATTCGGTCTTCTTCTCTTCGGTCGCATTCATGAGCGAATCCATTTTATTGTCATTTATTAGTGAATCAATTTTAGCTCGATTTATTAATGTATCAATTTCTGTCCGAATTATTAATGTATCCGTATTCTGAGCCGATATTTGGCTACATAGCAACAACAATACGATATAGCTATTATTTTTTATATGGTTCATAAGTTAATAATAATGAGGTTTGAACATTTTCAGCAAGCTTTTCCCATACTATTTGTGGTCTTTCGATTTTGTGGTCTGCAAGTAAAATCACAAATTTTGATTCAACTTTTATTCCCAAACCATTATTTGTAATCACTGCATCTATTTTTCTAGGCTTCGACACACCATGTATTAATTTACCTTCAATTTGCACTTTATACTCTCCGTTTTTAGAAAAATCAAAAGCCTCAATGTTTAGTATTTTGCCTTTGAACTCACTTTTGGGGTATTTCTCCGATTCCATATAGTTTTCATTGAAATGTTCTTGCATCAAATCTCTCTTGAATTTAAAATTTCTATTGAAAGTATTGAGCGCAACTTCTCCAGTCTTGATATTGAAAAAGCTAACCACTTTTGTGCTAATAGCGTCAATATCTTCTAAAGGGGTGCCTGCAAAAAAGCTTATACTCCCCGACTTTATGGAATAAATTTCTTGGGCAGCAATGAAATTGCAAAATAACAGCAGTGCTAATAATAGCATTGTCTTCGTGTTCATAATGTAAAATTTATTTCTTTTGAGGTAGATAAATAGGAAGTCATAAAGTAGAAAATATATAGCTTTTCCAAAATCTCTCGAAATATAAG
>CAZMFZ010000178.1:0-4087 GCA_964565665.1 uncultured Bifidobacteriaceae bacterium
CACATGCTGGCTCATCGCTAAAAAGGTCCACTGGACATTTTATTAACGTTCAGCCCTCCTTTCCAGCCACCACTTTGAGTTGGTATCTTTTGCTGTCTATATCGCTCATCTTGAGCATTCGGAGCTCACCTAGGCGAATGCCTGAGCCATACATCAAACCTATGATGGCTTTGTGTTTGACATTAGTAATAGACCTATAAAGCTTGCTAAACTGCTCCACAGAGAGAATGTCTGGCAATCTGAATTCCTTGCGAGGATACAAAGCACTGGGAAGTACGTAAGGTGTAGGGAGAATGTGTTTGTAGAAAAATGCAAATGAGGAAGCTGCCATGCGGCATTTGTCCCTGCCTACTCCATGGACGGTTTTGACATAATTGAGGTAGTTGATAATATCGTTTTGGCTAATACTACTCGGAGATACATCGTTGTAATAAGCCAATAAAAACTGCACCTCTTTCACATAATTGCGAATGGTGCGTGGGGAATAATGTTTGGCTGATAGAAAATCAGTTAATTGAATTAAAAGCTGGTCTGCTTCATCGTTGAGGGTTATTTTTCCTAAAGTGTTTTTTTAATCGTTTCCATTTTAATTGATAGTTAAGTAAATTAATTCTACTAAAGTACGTATTTTTGTTCATAGCAACCATTCACCCGACAGGGTGTCAGTTCAACAGCATATAGATGAAAAAATCGATCGTTTGGTTTAAAACTGATTTGCGCTTACATGACAATGAAACACTTGTAGAAGCCATTAAACACAGTGACGAAGTGCTGCCAATATATTGTATCGATGCCCAACATTTTAAAACAACTGAATTTGGATTTAACAAGACGGGGAATTTTAGAGCGCAATTTTTATTGCAAGCACTGCGAGATTTGGATGCTAGCTTACGAAAACTAGGATCTGGACTTTTGATACTAAGAGGTAATTCGAAAGACGAAATAGCTAAAATTGCTTCGCAATTTGAGGCAAGCAAAGTATATGCCAAAAAAGAAGTGGCATTTGAGGAGATAAAAACCGAAACAGAGGTTGAAAAGGAACTATGGAAGTTAAATTGCACGCTCGAAACATTTAGCACCAGTACCCTTTACCATGCGGCCGATTTACCTTTTACAATTAAAGATATACCCGATATTTTTACCAATTTTAGAAAAAAAACAGAGAAGGAGGCCGTCATTAGGACTATTTTCTGTGCCCCCAAACATATTAAATCCCCCCCAATCGGCAAACTTGAATTGCCATCATTGGCATCTTTAGGATTGGCCGAGCCTTGTAACGATTCTCGTAAAGCTCTAAATTTTAAAGGTGGAGAAACGGAAGGTTTTAGACGCTTACATTACTATTTTGATCAAAGCAAAGCCATTTCTAAGTATAAAGAAACCCGCAATGGGCTAATTGGCGCAGCTTATTCAACCAAATTCTCCGCTTGGTTAGCAATGGGCTGTTTGTCGCCTCGGGAAATTTATTATGAACTAAAAAAATATGAATCTATTAATGGCGCAAACGAGTCGACCTATTGGTTGGTATTTGAATTGTTGTGGAGAGACTATTTCCGATTTATGATGAAAAAATATCGCCAAAAATTCTTCCTACAAGCAGGAATAAAAACAGGTGAAGAAAATTTAAACAAGGTCAACTATGATACTTTAAAGCAATGGATAAATGGCGAAACCGGAATAGATTTTGTAGATGCCAACATGCTAGAATTGAAATTAACAGGTTTTATGAGTAACCGAGGCAGACAGAATGTGGCCAGTTATTTTGTAAACGATTTGAAACAAGACTGGCGGTACGGAGCTGCCTACTTTGAACAACAATTAATTGATTATGATGCCAATAGTAATTGGGGAAATTGGGCTTATTTGGCAGGGGTTGGAAACGACCCAAGAGGCAACCGATATTTCAATATCGAAAAACAAGCGCAAGATTACGATGCCAACAAAAATTACAGAAATTTATGGCTTAATAATGCGGACAATTAAATAATGGATAAATATACCTCATTTTTACCTTGTAGGTAGCTGGCATCAAAGATTTAGTGTTGGATTAAATTAAGGTAAGTAGCGTAACAGCACCCCAAACGATAGGTGCTTTTTAACAAAGCTATCGGGTAGTTATACGCTTTAACAGTGTTGGTTTCTACAAAAATATTATTGTTCAAAAATACTCAAGAGTTTATGAAGCTTCGGTTCATTAATTTTCGATGCAACGAACTCTTAAAAGAAAATATTGATAAGACTTTACCAAATCTTTTTGCCTGTATGCGATAGGCAGAAGAAAAAAGACTTTAAAATAAAATATTAAGTTTTTAGGGTGCCATTCTATGGCAATTTTTTGCCAAACTTGCGCATATACATTCAAATATGTAAATAGGCGAAAATTTGCTGCTAATGAAAGTTACCAAAATAATTCATAATCTAGAGCCTAGAATTAAGGTTGATTTCCCGTACAATCAAGCCTTTATAATTTTACTTCGCCAGATTGAAGGAGCCAAATGGAGTCAAACACATAGGGCGTGGCATATTCCATATACAAAATTGGCTTTGAAACAACTTAAACATTTGTTTCCTGAATTTGAAATAGAACAAACAAGCCACAATAATTTTTCAGAAGTGAAAGTACCTATCCCAAATGTAGAAGTTGACATTGAACCACAGCCAAAGACATCAAAATTAGAAACCGAACCAAAACCCATTGAACTTGCAGCCACAAAACTGCCTCAAATCAGCTCAGTAATAGTGGAAGTGATAGGCAGAAAAATTTTGGTTAAAATGCCTAAAAACGAAATAGATGTAAAGTTTATTCTCACCTTTCGTTTTTCGAGTTGGGAAAAAGAACAAAGAATGTGGGTGATTCCAAACTACTCCGACAATTTGGAACTGATTAAGGCTTATTTCAAAGACAGAATTTCACAAATAATTGTTCACAAGGCTATTGAAATCAATACCAAACAAAATACTTATAAAATTAACGAAAAAGATGTTTTGGTAGTTAAAACCCCAAATGGCAGACTTAAAGTGGTTTTTGGATTTAATAAAAATTTGACCTTAGGCATCAAAAAAATGCCTTTTTGGAGCTGGGATAGTAAGAATAAATGGTGGACAATTCCCTTTTCTGACAAACTTTTGCAGCAATTACAAGCATTAATTGCCCAAGAAGGTTTAATTTTTAGAATAGAAGAAGAAAAAGCACTTACCGACAAAGTGGCTCGAAAATCTGAACTGGATACCATTAATTACAAATCTTGTCCTCAAGAAATGATACTCAAAATGCAGGAGCTACGTTATAGTGCTAGCACGATTACAACTTATGTCATGTTGTTTGAAGAACTTATCAACCATTTTCCGACCTACGACATCGACAAGATAGACGAACGCATGATTATTGCTTTTTGTAGATTTCTGGTGATAGAGCGCAAAGTTTCGGCTTCGTACCAAAACCAAGCAATTAATGCGGCCAAATTTTATTTTGAAAAAGTGTTAGGTGGTCAGCGAAAACTTTATCAACTGGATAGACCCAACCGAGAAAAAGCCTTACCAATAGTGTTGAGTACCCAAGAAATTACCGATATTTTAAAAGCCGTAACCAACCTTAAACATAAAACAATTTTGACAGTAATTTACTCTGCTGGATTGAGAATAAGCGAGGTGGTAAACCTCAAAATTAAAGACATCGACTCAGAAAGAATGCAAATTAGAATAGAACAATCGAAAGGCAAAAAAGACCGTTATACGCTGCTTTCCACCAAAGCATTGTTGATATTGAGAGAATATTTCAAGGAATACAAGCCCAAAATCTATTTATTTGTAGGACAAAATGACGAGCAGTATTCAACTCGAAGTATTCAAACTTTTTTTCAAGATGCACTGCAAAAGGCAAAGGTAAAAAAGAAGGCTTCTGTACACACACTTAGGCATAGTTTTGCCACTCATTTGCTTGAAAACGGTACCGATTTGCGTTATATCCAAATGCTTCTAGGGCACGAAAGCAGCAAAACAACAGAAATATATACCCACGTTACCACCAAAGGATTTGACCAGATAAAAAGTCCCTTAGACCATTTGGATATTTAAAAAATGTTACTTA
>CAZMFZ010000179.1:0-4017 GCA_964565665.1 uncultured Bifidobacteriaceae bacterium
GTATAGAATATATCTAAATTAGTGCAGCTTTGGAGATGTGAATTATCAACCTACCAATCAATGACGAAACTACTTGTTAAATAAATGTTAATCTTGAACTATGAACACCTATTTTGAGTTTCTATTTTTTTAATCTAAACAAATAAAATTATGAAACGCACAGCATCAGCACATTGGGAAGGCACATTAAAAGATGGCAAAGGAACAATAAGTACCCAAAGTACCATTTTAAAAAATACTCAATATTCATTCAAAACTCGTTTTGAAGATGGTATTGGTACAAATCCGGAAGAATTGATAGTTGCATCTCATGCAGGCTGTTTCACTATGGCTGTGGGAGCACAACTTACGCAAGGCGGTTTTAACCCTACTTCGCTTGATACGTTGGCCACTGCTGAAGTAGATATGGCAAATTTGGCTATTACGGGTATTCATTTGGAGATAACGGGTGCCGTTCCTAATTTAACCAATGAAAAATTTCAGGAAGTAGTGAAAGGAGCTGAGAAAAATTGTATCATTTCAAAGGCATTGAGTGTTCCAATTACTTCTAAGGGTATACTTTTGTAGGCATTTATTTTCTTTAATCTCAGGGTTTCATTTGAGAGACCTTGAGGTAAAAGAATCTGATTTTTTTGAATGAGGTTGTTAATTTCATTCACTTATTTTTTACTTTTAGCCTTGATTAAAATTTTATTTTCATTTCCCCTTTAGATAAAAAGTATCATATAGGTTCAAAAATCGGCACTACACATATTCTTTTATCTACTAATATGAGCTTAATGATGAATCAAACCCCGCTATTTAGAGTGCAGCTATTTATGGTGATGATTAGTGCAGTTTTGATGGTGGTAAAGTTTACAGCCTATACGCTTACAAGCTCTAATTCCATACTTACAGATGCCCTTGAATCTATAATTAACGTAGCTGCGGGTATATTTTCGCTTTATAGCCTTATACTTTCGGCCAAACCTAAAGACCTTGATCATCCCTACGGACATGGTAAAATTGAATTTATTTCTGCTTCGGTAGAAGGCAGCCTGATACTATTTGCAGGTATATTGATGGTGTTTAAAGCGGGTTTTAATTTTATTTATCCTGTTACGATTCTTAGAATTGATTGGGGATTGTACATTTCTGTTTTTACAGGTTTGGTAAATTATGGCGTAGGTTTATATGCCATGAAAAATGGGCGGAAATCAAATTCGTTGGTATTGGAGTCGGGTGGCAAACATTTACTTTCGGATGCTTATTCAACTGCTGGTTTAGTGATGGGCTTGGCAATAGTATGGTATACAGGTATGAATTGGCTTGATAATATTTTGGCAATAATATTAGGGATAGTAGTTTGTGCTTCAGGATACAAAATATTCAGGAAATCTATTTCAGGAATAATGGACGAAACCGACTACAGAATGGTGGCTAAAATTATCTCTATATTAAATGCAGTAAGGAGAATTTATTGGATTGACATTCACAATATGAGGATAATAAAATACGGGGCAAAGCTGCATATCGATTGCCATGTAACTATGCCTTGGTATATAAATGTTGAAGAAAGCCATGCAGAAATAGAAGCCATTGAGGCCATTGCAGCTAAAGATTCGGGCAGAAGTTTGGAAATGTTTGCACATGTAGATCCTTGCATAAAATATTCTTGCAAGCACTGTTTGATTTCAGATTGTAAAGTGCGGCAATTGACATTTGAATCGAAACTTGAATGGAAGCTGGAAAATGTGCTACCAGATAGAAAACATGGGGTATCATTAAAAAACCCTTTCAAGCTTTGAAACTTGCAAGGGTTTTATAATGATTAGAAATGCTATTTTACAATTGACTGCTAAGGCTTAATCGTCCCCTCTTTGGCCGCCACCAAAGTAGTACCAGTGGCTACTGAGGTCAGCATTTTAAAGAAATTTACCATTTGATTGCCTTCTACATCCCAATAATAGGCAGATTTAGTATTTACCTTTATAAGTGAAAGATTGGGATCGTCTTTACCCTCTTTAAACCATGTTTTTACCAGTGGAGTCCACAATTCTCCTGTTTTGGCTCGGTCAATAATCACTTCAGCTTCGCCATTTACCACTACGTAACTGCTTTTACCTGGATGTGAATAAAATAGCTGCACATGCTTGTCTTGAGTAATTTCTCTGTTTTTGTCGCTATTAATGGCACTGAAAAACCATATATTTCCTTGCTCATCTACACCTTGCGTACCCATAGGCCTGCATGTAGCACCATCGTCTGTTTTTAAATTGGTGCAAAAAAGGCAAATATCGATTGACTCTACCAATTCCTTAAGTTTTTGTACACCTTCTTGGCCCTGAATATTAGTTTGGTTGTTCATATTAGAATGTTTTAAACGTTAAAATTTCAGATTATTTTTTAGCTTTTTTAGCTCTTTGCCTAATGGCTTCAGGTTCGTTTCCCTCCCTTACAGCTTGAGGCGTATTTGTTTCGGGTTGGCTAGTATTGTATGATGTTGGCTTCTTTGTATTAGGCTTCGCCACTCCCTTTTTAAATAAATTATCTAACAACCAGCTCATATTCCTTAAATTTGATTTGTACTTTCTTTACCATTTGTCTTAAAAAAAATCGTGCCAAACCAAAAGGAGAAACTCTTTTTTACACCAGCCACATATGAGCGAATCGCTAATGCCCAAGGCTTTGGAAACCGATGGAACACTTCCGCCATTTTTTACCAGATTAACCGCCTCTACCTTAAATTGAGCCCCGAATTTGAGGTGATGCTTTTGATTCTTTTTTTCCATATTAACACAAAATTAACTTTGTTTTTGTGTCCAGATTTATTAGACCAACTCGACCTTTGGTAGCTTCCACTTGAGTTTTTTACCTTTATAGTTCACTTAATCTCTTTACATTATAGCAAAAAAAGCTACCGGAGCAACTCTAGGTAAACAAAATTATCAATCATACCTGTACGGAAGTAGAAGGCTTTCAAGGGCTGCTCCATCGCTTTGAGCGCAATATTTCTGTTCTTGGTCGCTGCAGGAGTACCCTTGAAAACTATGCACCTCATGTGGCGGCTCAGGTGCCCTTGCTGCAAAGAAGGAAGGCTCATCACGCTGCTACATTTTGACAGCAGAGGTCCACCTCCAGACTTGGTGTATTTATTTACTCAAAGTGCCTCCCCCAAACCAATTACTGAATAGTTTGGGTAATGGAATTTATGCGCCTGTTAAAACCAAAAATATTAAAATAGCTTGTAGAAAGCTATTTTAACGACTTAATTCCACTTTTTACTTTTACCAATACCTTGAGCAGCAAACAGAAATAGGTCGATAACTCCGTAATAAAAATAGCAAGAATTTGGATGCTCGGTTCCGTTCAACACCGCTTTCATTGCCTGTCCTACAGACGCAATGAAAGCGGTGTTATTAGGTGAAGGCAATTATTTCACCTCCCATTCTTTGGGTTTGAACGTTTTTTTGTCGTTCACTATTTTGACTGTGTCTCCGCTCGGTTTTAGCCCAAAAAGTCCTTTGTTTTCTGCGTACTTACCTACTCCTTCGCCAACAATCATTCCAGCTACGCCTGATAAAAGTATTTTTCCTATAGTGTCAGGAAGTGGGAACTGTTGCATTTTTTTCATTCTCTCCAAATGTTCGTCAACATGGTCTTTTTTCAAGGTATTTTTGACTTCAATTGCGACTACATATTTTGAATTATAAATCAAAATATCTACTTCATAAGCATATTCGTTTTTGTTGTCTCTTTGAATGAAATGGTTTGCCATTGAATGAACAGGAATTCCCCAATTGTCAAATTTGGTAATCAAATCTGCTCTAACCGGTTCTTCTGCAAAACGTCCTAAAGTGTCACCAAGGTCAGCAATTTTGTCGTCTGTTAAGCTTTCAAAAGCCATTTTTTGTCTTTAGATTTATTTGCAATGTTACGAAAAAATAGTTTCAAAATGTCAGTCAATTTTATTGTCTACTGTCGCGATAGGGGTTCAGCTAACGTCAGTCTGTGAAAAAACTCACTAACCAATTCTTC
>CAZMFZ010000180.1:0-4017 GCA_964565665.1 uncultured Bifidobacteriaceae bacterium
AATGCTTGAACCTTATGAAGGACGAGTTTTTGACCCTTGTTGTGGTAGCGGTGGACACCTTTGGCCGAAATAGCTGAAAAATACTTGAAAAAGGGAAACCAGGTGTATTTGGAAGGTAAAATTGAAACCAGAGAATATACCGACAAAGATGGTATAGTAAAAAGAGCTATGAATATTGTTGCGAGGGAAATGAATTTGGTAGGTAGTGCTAATTCGTCTGGCAATGGTGGTGGATATGGCGATGGTGGCGGTAGCGCATCAGAACCAGATTATACTGCAGCATCGGCTAGAAGCAACGATGTGCCTGTAAATCTGGCACCTTCTGGCGATGACGATTTGCCATTTTAATCTTCAAATAATTCAATTCCAAAGGCTTGCTAACATCTGAATATGTATTGGCAAGCCTTTTGTCGTTATTTTTATCTATTTGACTTTGCATTAGCATCAACAACAATGCTATTTGTTATGTATTAGCGTTAATCCTATATTTTCGAGTTTAAGCCAATAAACAAACGCCATATAAACAATAGCATGATGAAAAATCTAATAAAAAAAATATCGAATTAAGGTAAATTGGTGGCTTTGCTAACAATTTTAAGTTGCAGCAAAAATGAAGTGACTGTTCAAAAAGAAATCAAAAGCTTTAGTGGATATGCACAAAAAGGGCAATTACCGATCTCTTATCCAGAAACAGGATCAAATGGAGAGAATATATTATCCTTAACAAAAACAACTTATAAACTTGGAAATGGAGGTAATCAAAGTTTAGCAGCAAAGCACCGCAATTATGAAAAAGGGGGGTTAAGGATTGAGAAAGTATTGCCCTAAAATAACTACGAAGGAGAACAAAACAACGAACTACCAAAGATGCCCATTTTTAGAATAAATATGGTGGAAGCATCAGTTAATTAATTTCTGTTTTAAAGTATCAAACTCGGTTTCAGTGAGCAAGCCATTGATTTTCATATTTGAAAGCTCCTTAAGCTCTTCTATTATGTTCCTGTCTCCTTTTGTTTCTTGTTTTTGTGGTTGTGTTTTATTGTGGTTTTGGTGGGTTTTTTTGTTGATTTGCTGAACAAAATTTACTACGTTTTGTAGGGATGTTTCTTGAAGGTGCGATGTGGAACCATCAGTTCTTCTCACTGTAATATTTCCATAATTTAAGTAATGACCAAGAAAAGTTTCATTATAATATGATTCATAAATATTATATATCTTAACATGAAACACTTTCTTCGACCAAGGCAAATAACCTGACTTTAGAATTAGATCTTCCTCTGTCAAAAGCCACTTTGTAGACCTCAATTTTAGAATGTATATTATGTTTAGAAGTATAAATACGGATAGAACGAGGACACCAAATATAGCTAAACCTTTACTTTGACCTTGATCCACTTTGGTAAAGTCGTAGGTAGTGACAATTCTTAAAACTAAAGTTGAAAATGTGAAAACTAGTACTACAGATAGAATGTAACTACTCCAGTGCTTTGAAATTATGAGGTTTTTCATGTATATTTTATTTAATTGATGCTAACGGCAGTCTGTAAGAAAATTTACAAACCAATTCTTCAAAAATAAGTAAAAAAACTCTAGTAATAAAGGATAAAAAGCATATTTTTAAAGCGAAAATAGAGAGGTAAAAAGGCGTATTTAGAAGATAGTGATAGGTTTCAGATAAGCTTGGGTAGCCCACAAAAAAAGCCACGAAGTTTTGCACTTTATGGCTTTTTTTGTTGGGCTTTTTAGGGTAGATGGATGTTAGCGGCTCTTGTTTTTAAAATTTATGTCCGTTTTGATTAGCCTAGGAATCCAATGTAATGTTTTGTATTTGGTCATTGAATTTGCAATTGGAAAGTCGTACCCCTAAGCAGAGTTTTCTAAATGATTCGTAGTTTTTTAAAGCTGTCAATGTCAACTCACCCCTTTCTGTTAAAATATCAACCATAACATTTTTAATCTTTTCTTTCATATATAAATAAATTTGGAATGAGCAACTCAGTAATAAAATCAGAAAGTACAGATGACCAAACTTGGCTTAATATGTGGAATAAAAAGCCTTAACTCTCAAAACCACATAATTGCAAAATAAAAATTCTTAGAAAATCATCTGTGTAAGAGTCACCCTTGCTATGAAATGGGATTTAGTAGCGACCATCTATCCCCCGAAACCACGCCCGAGGGAGTGCAAAGCTTAAAATGCAGCAAATACCCCATTTATAATAAATATGATGTTAAGTGATGGCAGTTTTTGGAGCATCTATAAATTGATGTTTTGATAAATAAACTTGAAACTGCTCAAAATTCATATTTTCCGTCTCTTTTGCAATTTTCTCCTTTATTTCTCTGAATACTTTTACGGTATCAAAAGCCTTTTCCTGTTTAGTTTTCATTATTTACAATCTCTTTTGGTGAACGAATATCTAATTGAATATAACCATTGAGTAAATTTACTGAATTGTAGCCTCGAATTCTAAATACATTTACGATATGTTTGAAATTCCAACTTACTAAAAAATCTACCTTATTTATAGTGGCTGTTGCAATATGTCGGCAATCGTCTATGCTTGTTATTCCAACCACTTTAGCCTTGAGGTATAATTCTGCTAGTCCAAAAGATTCTTTAGTGACTGTAACAAATTTCAAGTTTTCTTGAGGCAATGACCTGAAAAAATCTCTCACTGTTGAAGGAGCATTTTTCAGTTCAGCTACAGACAAGTCCGAGTAAACACAAATTATCTGTCCAGAAATTACTTTTTGAAATAAAAGGTTGCTTATTTCTTCAAATTCTGAATCAAACACACCTCCAAAAACTGATGTGTCAAAATATAACCTTGGTATCATTATGCAAAGTAATCACTTTTTATAAGTTTTTTGTCGTAGCGTGTATTCAATCTGATATTGCATAATCGAGTCACGCAAGGGAATTTAACCCCTACGTTCTCACGGAATCGTGCTTGAAAGTTTCCCTTTATCCCGATTTTTCGGGGGCTATTCTAGTTTGTAAATCACAAGCTAATACTAACTTAGGGATGTAGCAATTGCCAATGCGGAATTAAACTAGGATTGCTTTTATACTTGTGCTTTAGCCATCTAATGGCTGCGTATTTGTACAATCCTTTCTCCCATTTTACCCATTTCAATAGTCTGGCATTCAACTGATTCCAAATGTAGCGTGTATGGCCGTTGGAGAATTTATGATAATAATTCATGATTCCCCTTATGATAGGACCAGCTAACAAAAAAAGCCACGAAGAGCAAAACTTCGTGGCTTTTTTTGTTGTGCTTTTTTGGGTAGATGGATGTTAGCGGTTCGTTGTTCTTTTTCTGTCACCCGTTAGTTTGTCTGCGGTGCGGTTGGACAGGCACACGCTGCCGCCAAGCTTTGGTTTGCGTGTCGGCTGGTGCGGCTTGTTAATGTGTGTGGCTGTGAAGCGTTGGCATAGTTGTCATTTTACTTTTTTGGCGGTGTCCTTTTGTGCGGTTCAACTGGAACTGTCTTAGGTCCTGGTTTTGGTGCATCAGGATTTGTTCTCGGTGCCGGTGATGGTGTTGACCTTTTGTGAGGTTTAACAGGAACTGTCTTAGTAGCCATAAGTTTAAGGTTATTACTCTATTTTAATTTTTTAATATCGTTTTCTAGTTCATTTAAACTGTTTAATTTTTCTAATTCCTTTTGGCTTAATTTATATTTTTCAAACTCTTCACTTGATTTTTCTAATGCTTTTTCGTGGCTTATTTTTCCTGCGTGACTTAATAATTCACGTCCGTTGAGTTGTAAAATTGAATCTAACCTACTTGTCCAATCAGCCATATACATAGGTGTTTGTTGCTGTGCCATTGTTTCGGCAAAAGCTAAATATTGTTCCACTAACAAACCCAACAATTTTATTTCATCTTCATTTAGATAATTTTTAGCAATACTTACATCTGTTTTTTTGATATTCAAGTCAGTTTTCTTGTTGTATGATTGCATACCTAATAAAGGCAAACTGGCATCAACTCGCCTGAACACCAACT
>CAZMFZ010000181.1:0-3866 GCA_964565665.1 uncultured Bifidobacteriaceae bacterium
GGCTGAACGTTAATAAAATGTCCAGTGGACCTTTTTAGCGATGAGCCAGCATGTGGGTGGTGAACGGAAGCGAAAGAATTTGATTAGGTTAGGAGTGGAACAGGGCAAAGCGTATGCATACAGCAGGACAAGAAAAGGAGGTTGGGCGATAGCCCAAAGCCCGATCTTAGTAACTACTATTACCTTGGAAAGGCTGAGAAAAAGAGGGTATGAAAGTATGAGTGAGTATTATTTAAAAGTAAGTCCTATGTTTAATGAACCGCTGTATACGAGAGGTATTGCTCGATGCGCAATAATGTACAGTGGTGTGAGAGGGCTAAGGTGCTAATATTTAGCACCTTAGCCCTCTCGATTGTGGGCAGGTTTTCGTTAGTATTATGTTTTTATTTGTGCAATTTCTTCTTTTGTAAAACCTGTCACCTTCTCAATTATTTGTAAGTCTACGCCTTCTATTCTCAATTTTTTAGCCACCTCTTTAATTCCTTGTTTAAGAGCAAATTTCTCTCTGTTTATACCATCCCACTCACGCATGGCAGCATATTCGTATTCTTCCAATTCCTTTTTGTTCCAAGTGTGAATTTGGGCAGATTGATAAGCCGCTTTTAGTCCATCGTCCTCAATATTTTCGGGCAATACTTCTAAATTGTCAGCATTTTTAATAAAATACGCCCATTTGTCTATGATTGAGACTAATTCGGTTTCTTTTTTGTTAAACTTTGGGAGTTCAATCAAATTAAATTCAAAGTCCTTAAACAAATTCTCGCCTGTTTCTGTGTCAATGGTAAGGTGTTTTGAAAGGTAATTGGGATTTTGAGAAAATTTGAAATCAAATATTCCTATAAAAATAATAGGATGAAGTCTAGAAAAATTCTCACCGATTTCAATTTGTGAAGTATAACCTTTTGCCAAATAATATTGCAATCTTTTTTCAAGCCCATCTACGTTTGCAACTTGCATTACAATGATGTATTCATTGCCACGTTCGTCAGTGGCTTTTATGTCAATAATAGTAGCTTTAAGGCTTTGAATGATAGGCTGTTGAAACGGATTTTGTATAAAAAAATTGGCAATTTTTTTGTCTCCATTGAGCTTCAAAACTGCGTTCAAAAAAGAGATGAGAATAATTTTCTTATTCTCATCGCCAAAGATCTTCCTAAAAGCTATATCATTTTTTTACATCTGCAAATTTCATAACACAAAGATAGGGAAATTGAACTTAATAAGCCATTTAGATTTATTCAACTATTCGATAATTTTTCTCATTGAAATTGATTTATTATTTTTTCTATTAATAAGTTCTATGTAATCAAAAGTATCACTGAATTTTTTCACCACTAATCGCTGTTCTTTACTGTCATCGCTTTTGATTACTAAAATAGAATCTTGCTCAAGATTATAAGTAAACTCATGTTTTAAATCTTTTGGATTAGCAAAAGAATTCATCAACCCCAAATCTGCTACAAAAAGCCCTTTGTTGTTTTCGTAGAATTTAAATTCCATTTCGATTCCGCCAACCATTAGTCTAGCAAAACCTTTGCCCAATGCTTCACCAGCGTCATCGTTTTTACCAGTCTTAGTGACTTCGTAAATAAGTTCTGCAATGTTGACTTTGTATTTTCCTTTTAGTTTATCACTTTCAAATACAATTCCATTTTCATTTTTTAGCCCATTTTTGCAACTTAAAAGCAGTAAAATGATAGAGCAATTTATAAGTATTTATTTCATTAATGTAAAGTTTAATAAAAGGGGGTTTGAAGCACCCACTTTTGATTTTAGGCATGAACTTGTTCGTTGAATTTTTTCTTAAACTCCATTGGATCACCTATCTTCTTAAAGGGTTCTCTAGTACGTCCAGACCCAATTACTGTAATATCACCGTAATTTAACATACGTCCGAAAATACCACGGTTTACTTTTACAGTTTCAATTTTTGATAAGTTCATTTCAAGCGTTCTTCTTGAAATAATTCCTATTATTATTACCAATCGCTTATTTGTTACTGTATATTCATCTGTCATATTCTCAAATACCGGCAGAAGAAGAAGCATTCTTAGTGATAGGTAATTAATCCAATGATTTTTACCTTCATACACAATTGATTTACCTGAAATAAGGTTGTATACTACATACTTTCCCGTGATTTTTATTTTTGAGTTATTTTTATTTTTTTGCCTACTCTTGGGTTTTTCGGTTTGCACCACCAGTTTAAAAGTGGAATCTGGTATCCACGAAGTTATTCGACACTATATAACAGTCTATGTGTCAGGTTGTGGTAGGCCTATTAAAAATACCCTTCTCCGATTGGTGTTTTGCTAAACTTGCACATAACGTTAAATATTTATGATGAAAGGGTAACAGGACTGCGAAACTTTCCCCGAGCCCAACTACGCAGGGGAAGAAAACAACGACCTGCCAGCAATGCCCCTCCTATGTTTGTATCACGTTTCCAAATTGATTAAAAAAAGCAATTTTGCAATATGTAATTGAAAAGAAGGAGAGCAGATAGACCCCTAAACAGCTTACTAAGCATATTCCATAAAAGAAATTGCCTCCTCTTTTTTAGCCTTTTTAGAGTTTGAACAGAATGTAAAGAATTGGTACTATTTGACCAATATCTTGAGTATCCAGTAAGGAGACAAAACGAAGAGAGGCTTTTCAATTATAGGTATATTTATTTCACCATTTAATTCCTAATTCTATGATTTTAAAACAAGTAGCAGGTGTAGATGTAGCTCATAATGAGCTAGTTGTAACTCTAGGTAGAATAGATTCGGATCTTAACACCGAATTTTATCAACACGAAGTTTTTAAAAATACCGAATTATGTTTTTGTACTTTTCTGGTCTGTCTGAAAAAATATACGGATGAAAAAGTTGGTATTCGGGTGGCAATGGAGGCAACGGGCAATTACCATCAAAAATTTGCCTATTTTTTGAATGATAAAAGCTATCAAGTGAGTATCATTTTTCCAAACAAAATCAGTAATTTTAAACGTACTTTGGATCTAAAAACGATTACCGATAAAAGTATGTCAGAAGCCATTGCGATGTTTGGATTGAGTAGGAAATTAGATAATTGGAAAAAGTCGAAATCTGAATATCGTACAATTCAGCAACTAAGTCGAGAACGCAACCAGATTGTAGATGAGCGTTCACAGGTAAAAAATCAACTTCATGCTGAAAGATTAGAGGCTTTTCCTAATAAAAAGTCTATCCAAAGGCTAGAGTCTCGCATAGTGTTTTTGAATGGACAAGAGTTTGAAATAGCAAGAGCTTGAAGAAGTGGTAGTTATGGATAAAAAAATAGCAAAAGATATGGAAAATATAACCTCTATACCAGAAGTGGGAAGAATAACAGCTTTAGCGATTTTAGGTGAAACAAACGGTTTTGAGGTTAATTCGAAACAAACGATAATTAGTCAGTTATGCTGGTTTGGATGTTGTAGAAAAGACTTCTGGTACATCGGTAAAACACAAAACTAGAATTTCTAAAAAGGGCAATGTTCATATCCGAAAAGCAATTTATTATCCTGCTCTTTCGGCTATAAAAAATAGCGAATGTCACAAAGAATTTTATAAGCGTATTGTATCAAAAGATGGAGTAAAAATGAAAGGCGTAAATGCCGTTTGTAGAAAGCTTTTAGAGCTCATTTACATACTTTATAAAAGCGACATGAAATATGAGATAGACTACGAAAAAAATAGAGCCGAAGTTATAAAAAACCTCAGCCCCATTGCAAGCTAATTCAAGACTGCTTTAGCCTTCAAAAGTAAAAAAATATGTTTATTTTTTTTAGAATTTATCACAGAATCTTTTATCATAAATATGATGTGTGTGCCGTATTATTTCTTTGCGTCCAGTTTCCT
>CAZMFZ010000182.1:0-3815 GCA_964565665.1 uncultured Bifidobacteriaceae bacterium
GGTGTCCATGTCAGGTTTAAGCTTGAAAAACTTTTCCCTGCAAAGGTCAGGTTAGTGGGTGCAGTGGGAGGGGTTACATCTATGGTCACATTTATATAAGGAGGAGGATTGCTTTCGTTTCCTGCTGCGTCAATAGCGGTGACATAGGTAGGGAATACATCGTTGTCATTTAACATATTGATAGTAAAGCTGGTGCCTGAAGTAGTGCCCACTAAAGTGCTATATTTATATACGCGATAGGTAGGGGCTATGCCCGAATTGTCGGTAGTGGCATTCCACGAAATTACTACACTACTTGTAGTCATGCCAGATATGCTTAAGCCATAAGGGATGCCGGGGGGATACGCATCTATATAGAATGATTGTGGGGTACTTTTAGCAGATTCATTGCCTAGTAAATCGACACCTGTTACACTAAAACTATGGTTAAGGTTCGAGCCAAGGTTTCCCTTGGCAACTTTAGTAGTTGTGGTGAGGATATTGTCTGTAAACAAAACGCCATTTTTATACAACCTATAGCCAGCCATGCCTGAAATGGCATCGGTACTGGCAGCCCAGTTAAATGTATATTCTAGCTTATTGGCATCGTAGGTATAGGTAAGGCTGGTGGGAGTGGTAGGTGGGTTAGGGTCGTTAGTGAACGTAACAACATTACTGGAAGCTGATCTCAAACTTCCATCGTAAGCAACAAGGGACATGGTAAATATTCCTGGATTATTAAATATATAACCCAAATTCGCTCCACTATAGGTAATGATATAGATAGCACCGCTATTCAAATCTTTAAGTTCGTAATAGAGAACTCCCGTATTATCATCGCTTTTTATCCATGTCAATGAATGCGAACCTGGTCCTACCCTTGTAGCGTTGAAGCCTGTGGGGGTGGTTGGAGGTGTATTATTTACGGTAATCGACTTATTATCCGTTACCATATACAAAGGGCAAATATTATTACTAGATTGAACCTGCAAAGTATAATTTCCAGGTGTTTGCGGAGCTATTATCTGTAGATTTTGCGATGTATATCCATTTGGGAAAGTAGCATTAGAAAAAAACCACAAATAGTTATTAGCAACTGTAGCCGAGTAGGTGGCAGACGCTCCAGCATCAATTGAACTAGGACCTATGATTGCTTGATGTTGAGGAAGTTCGGAAGCAGAATATGTGCTTATGCTTTGACTATTGTAACTATTTACACTCATATTTGTTGAATTATATGGGGGCACTGTATTGTAAAAGCCAAACGATGCGGTAGCTCGTACTGTACCAGTCACACTCATATTATAAATAAGTGTTGCACTACTCTGCCCCGATACTACCTGACCATTTACATACCAAGTGTAATTTACCGCATAATTATTATATCCGCTCCCAAATTTACCTTTAAAATCCGCCTCTCCATTTGCCCCACCAGGTCCAGTTGGAATAATACTCGCAACAAATGTAAAACTTCTGTTTTCATTTGGGCATAGCGGAAGACAGTTAGATGTACAAGCAGTATACACGGCTGTGTTGGTTTGGCAGTAGGTTTGTAGAGCTACAAATAAAATAGAAAGCAGAAGAAGGTAAATTTTTTTCATGTTTAGGGGTGGTTAGCTATGGCTACAATTAGAGGTAATTCTTTTAAAAGTAATTTTTTTATGCAAATATATGCTTTCAAAGCTACTTCTATATTAATTTTGGTAGTAATTTACAACTCTATTTAGCGTAACTTACAACTATATATGGCAAACATTGGTATTAGAATTAGGAAACTTAGGGAATTGCGCAACTTCTCGCAAGATTATATGGCTTCGCAATTGAACATGAGCCAACAAAACTATAGTAAAATAGAAAGTGGTACTATAAAACCAAATGATGATATAATGCAAAAAATAGCCAGCACGCTAGAAACCGAAATAGAAACAATTCAAAAATTTGATGACAAAATTGTATTTAATATTTCTGCCAACACCCAGAGCCCACTAGGAAATGGCAATACAATATCCTATCAAATTGATGCACGTTTAGAAAAACTATATACCGATAAAATACAAATGCTTGAAATAGAAAATGCAGGCCTTAAAAGAGAGCTTGGGAAATTGAACAAATAAAGCTGTACATGCAAACGATTGCTAACCGTAGCAATCGTTTGCTATCCCACATTATTAAATTGTTAAATTTTAGTATTCAAAACAGCCTTCCAATGCTGCAATGGCAATTTGAAGTATCGTTTTTAATGTCTGTATATTTGTAGCTATTGACATTTACACGGCATTTACTTTGTTTTGGACTTTATCATTTTAAACCCCAAAACAAATAAACAAAATGAATTACAGTGTAGAAAAATTAACAACCCCAACCGACTGCGATACCCTTATGGCTATGGCTAACAAAGAAAAATCGGCTCTTGAATTTAGAAAGTTATCGCTCGAACGCAATCGTGAAAGTTACCTTGGGCGTTCTACCCAGCTTGCTACTGATATTTCGTTGGTAAACAGTGAAATAGCCGCTTTCACCACCATATTGGCAGGGCTGCCCGATGGCGAAACCAAGGAAGACACCATCTCACGCAAAAAGAAATTGGAATACCGCCTTTTTACCTTGCAAGAGCAAAATGATAACTATGGCGTGGTGGCACTTTTAGAAAAAGAAATGGAAATATCGCTTACCGAAAAGCAATTAGCAGAAATTGCTCTCTTTTCACAAGCTATAGCCACACGCAAGGCTGCATTGTAGCAATTTGTATTGCCAAAAGTGCCACTTTTTAAAAAAGTGGTACTTTTGCTACCCCCTTCTTCAAACTGAAAAAATGCGACTAATGGCACGGCAAACAATTTATCGAAATTTTCAAGGTATATTTGGATTTGGGTAATAGTCATTTCATTAAGAAAAAATGCTATTACGGAACCAATGAGAAAATACAAATTGGCTCATGTCGTTTAGTTAAGCCTGAATCGCTTGTCAGGCTGAGCTTGTCGAAGCCATTTTCTTAAAACTATCGACATTGACAAATTGGCTAATAAATAACCTCCATATCATTATAAAAACCATAGCAATACCGCAAAATAATAGCTACAATTTAACTATTCCTAACAGCTACATTGGCAGAAAAGTTGAAATTTTGGTGTATGCCCTTGATGAAATTACTGAAGAAAAGGCTACTCTCCCTAAAAAAACAATGGGTGATTTTTGGGGAATTTTAAGTGATGCCAGTGCTACAGAGTTACATAAGCAACTGGAAGAAGGACGTAACAGCTGGGAAGAACGATTAAACAAGCAATTTTAATATTTGATGTATTTACTCGACACCAATACAGTTATTGATTTTTGCAATTCAAAGCTACCTTTAAAAGCAAAAACGTTGCTTGCAAATATTGATCCTGCCATCTCTGTCATTACTCGTATTGAGCTATTTGCAAGTAGTAAAATATCCCCACAAGAAAAATTGACACTAGAGGCTTTTGTAAGTATTGCTATAGTTTATGATAATCTGAATATTGGCATTGTCACTAAAGCTATTGCCATCAGGCAGCTATGTAAAACCAAACTCCCTGATGCCATCATTGCCGCCACCGCCCTTGCTTACGACTTTATCCTCATTACCCGCAATACTTCCGACTTTAAAAATATTCAAGGCTTACACTTAATTGACCCTTATAATTTGTAGTAAATATCAGGTATGCTTTTTAACTACAGACCTTTCAAGTTTGAAACTTGAAAGGTTTTTTTATGCCCAAAACACCAATGTCATTAACTTAAGTCCTTGTACTCCCCTCTCCGTAGGAGAGGGGGCAGGGGTGAGGTTAATTAAAACGCTTAAGTTAATGACATTG
>CAZMFZ010000183.1:0-3728 GCA_964565665.1 uncultured Bifidobacteriaceae bacterium
AAGAAGCCCCCAACCCCCGAAGGGGGCTTTGAGATATGGGTATGGGACAGGATTGGATAATGAAGGGTTTAAATGAAAATTAGAAATTGTAAAGCATTTCTGGTTTTAAAAATGAATAGAATTATATAATTAACTCATGAAAAAAAATATTGTCCTTATTGTCCTCTTATTAAGCGTTTGTTTTATTTCATTTAAAGAAAACGAAAACCCTAAAACACCCAATCAAAGAGTTAAAGACATATTTATTTCTGATTTAAAAAAGTTCATCATTTCAACACATGCTTTTTATAAAGATGCAAAAAAATATGTTTCGGATTCTACCACCAAAAAGCAACTTATAATAGATTTCAAAGCATCTAGAATTGCTTATAAAAAAGTGGAGTATTTGGCAGAATATTATGCTCCATCTACTTCAAAGCTAATAAATGGCCCATTTTTATACAAAACCAATGAAGAAGAACCCTCAAAAGCACCCATAAAGCCTGAGGGTTTTCAAGCTATAGAAGACCAGCTTTTTGCAGCAGATACTATTGATAAATATGAATTGGAAACATTGTGCTACCGATTGAGGCAGCAGTCGGACAGGCTTTATCCCATGGTAACTACTTACGAATTCACAGATCAGAATCTTTGGCTGGCTTCTAGAATGCACTTGCTCCGCATAATGGCGCAAGGTATAACGGGTTTCGATTCGCCTTCTGCCAAATTATCTATTGCAGAGGCAAAAGCAGGGTTGACAAGTATTAAAAAATGCTGGCAGCCATATATAGCCGATTCTACCTTAAAAGATTGGGTGGAAACCAAACAACTATTTGCCAAAGCAGACCAATATTTGACAAAAAACAATGATTTTGATGCTTTCAATCGCTTGGTTTTTATTACTGACTTTATAAATCCACTGTATAGTAAAGGTGCAGCGTTGCAAGCTGCCATTCAAATAGGATATTTAGATGAAAGAACAGCCGTAAAACAAGATGCAACCAACCTATTCACTACCCAAGCTTGGGATGCCCATTATTTCCAGTCGTACAGAAAAGAGGCTGATCCTAAGTACATTAAGCGTGCTTCCATAGGTAAATTTTTATTTTTTGACCCTGTGCTTTCTTCCAATGGCAAACGCAGTTGTGCTTCATGCCACAATCCGCAACATGGCTTTGCCGAAACCAGAGCCAAAAGCACTGCGATGGACGGCATGAAAACCATCAAACGCAATGCGCCTACTTTATTAAATGTAGCATTGCAGGCAAAACTATTTGCCGATGCCAGACTAAATTTTCTGGAAGACCAGATTCAAGATGTGGTATTTGCCCAAGATGAACTGCATGGCAATTTCAAAGAAATAGCCCAAAAATTAAAAACAAGTCAAGAATACAAACAACTATTTGCCGAAGCATTTGCAGGCTCTGCCGATAGTGAAATTAGTCCCTATTCTATCATGAAGTGCATTGCAGAATATGAGCGTACCTTGATAGGCTTCAATTCCAACTTCGATAAATTTATGCAGGGCGATAAAAAAGCACTGAATACTTCAGAAATACGGGGTTTTAATATTTTTTCTGGCAAAGGGCTATGTGCAACTTGTCACTTTTTACCTTTATTCAACGGGGCCGTGCCTCCTTTGTATGTGGAAGGTGAATTGGAAGTATTGGGTGTCCCTGAAAATCCTAAAGCAAACCCACTAAAACTAGATGGCGACAAAGGCAGAGGTGAAGTGACCGCTATTCCATGGCAAATGGATGCTTTCAAAACGCCAACGGTCAGAAATATTGCACTTACTGCTCCATACATGCATAATGGGGCATATCAAACATTGGAAGAAGTGGTAGATTTCTATAACAAAGGTGGTGGAAATGGATTGGGATTGAATCTGCCTAACCAAACCTTGCCATTCGATAATTTAAATTTATCAAAGCAAGAACAAAAAGACTTGGTAGCCTTTATGAAAACCTTGACTGACACAATATCTTTAACCTCCGCTCCGGCCTATTTACCTGAAATACAAGGCTTTACAAGAAAAGTTGGGGGTGAATATTAATTTGCTTTGTGCTAAATTAAACAGATTTACAATCCATATTAGTTTTTAGATTGCCTTCCCGAAGTTCTAATACTCCAAGAAGGCATATTATTTTACGCAACTACTCTATAAACCTATTATTCAAAAAGATTACCCAAGCCACCAATTATTGACCCTCCTTCTTTTTTGGTATTGCCACCACCCACAGAAAGCACCGAAATCAATTTGCTGATAGGCATAGATTGCAACCATACTTTGCCTGTACCCCTTAATGTAGATAAAAACATGCCCTCGCCACCAAAAAGCATCGATTTCAACCCTCCGGCTCGTACGATGTCGAAGTCAATTTGCGGTTCGAATGCTACCACACAGCCTGTATCAATTCTCAAAGTCTCGTTATTCAACTGACGTTCAATTACCGTACCCCCAGCATGAATAAACACCATTCCATCTCCTTCTAATTTTTCCAAAATAAATCCCTCACCACCAAAAAAGCCAGCGCCTATTTTTTTGTTAAATGAAATTGAAATTTTAGTACCCAATGCGGCACATAAAAAGGCATCTTTTTGGCAAATAAGCGTACCACCCATGGTTTTTAAATTAACGGGAAGTATGGTGCCAGGATATGGTGCTGCAAAAGACACGTGTTTCTTTCCAAAACCATGGTTGGTAAAATGGGTCATAAAAAGCGATTCACCAGTCAATACTCTTTGTCCGGCCTGCATCAATTTGCCGAAAAATCCTTGTTGCGGATTGCTGCCATCACCCATTTTGGCTTCAAATTCTATGCCTTCTTCCATATAAAGCATGGCTCCAGCCTCTGCAATCACGGTTTCTTGCGGGTCTAGTTCTATTTCCACAATTTGTATTCCCTCACCAATAATTTTATAATCTACTTCGTGCGATTTCATTTTGTTATTTATTTACGTTTAATTACAATTTTAAATTCTTAAATTATCTCCCCACAAAGATATTGAACTATCATTAATTTAGTTGCGAAAAATTAGCCACAATCGTTAAGCTGATGAGGCAATAATACCATTTTAAAATTTAATATATAAAAATGCAACGCAGATCTTTCCTCACCAAGTTTGGGCATCAATTTGTGGTCTAAAATAAATGTATGGGATACTTACAAACAAAAAAGACCATGAAGTTCATGGTCTTTTTTGTTTGTAAGTATGTAAATAAACTAAGCTATAGAAAATGCTTTTTTTATTTCAGTTTGATGGTCTAGCTTTTCCCAGGCAAAGAAATCTACTTTTTTCTTGGCTTTGGTTCTAGTTTCAGATTTCTCACCATTGTTTTCTTTCACCGTTACATAGAAAGTTTCAATTTCTCTCGTTTCGGCTTGGCGGCCTACGTGGCCATAAGCAGCTGTCACGGAGAATATTGGGTTTTTCAATCCGAATCTGTCGATGATAGATTTAGGTTTCAATTTATCTTTGAATAGATTTTCAACGATCAAAGTAATTTCACCGTCTTTCAATTTTACTTTGCCAGTGCCATAAGTATTTACATTTATAGAAACTGGCTCAGCTACACCAATGGCATACGATACCTGCACCAAAGCCTTTTCAGATACTCCCGCAGCCACCAAGTTTTTGGCAATATGACGAGCAGCATAAGCAGCACTTCTGTCTACTTTAGATGGGTCTTTACCTGAGAAAGCACCGCCTCCGTGAGCTCCAGCACCTCCATAAGTATCTACTAT
>CAZMFZ010000184.1:0-3637 GCA_964565665.1 uncultured Bifidobacteriaceae bacterium
TGAGATAGAACATGACATACATATATTAAACACTTATACATATGACACCTTAAGAAAGAATTTCTACTTAATTAACCAAAAGCAAATGAATGTAGGCGGTGAAGAAGTCATTATTCAAAGAGATGAAAAACCCGAGCCCGAACAAAGCATAGATCAATTTAATTACTTTGATTATCTGTAAATATCAAGCCCGAAAATAAGTAGCTATTTTTTACATATTTGGCAAATTAATGGCTTTCATAAAATAAACTCAGCAATTATTATATGCATCTTATACAAAGGAGCAATTACGGTATTAAGAAACAAACAATAATGTATGGGTGTTTCTAAAATGGCTAAGAAGGTATTGCTAATTCATATAGGAATGCTGATAATGATTTTGAGCAATGCCCAACAGTTGCCGACCATCAATCATTATTTTCTAAATACATATTATATCAATCCTGCTTATGCGGGCATTTCAGGCTATACTGATGCCATGTTTTTGTATCGAAAACAATGGGTAGGTATTCCTGGAGCACCTGAAACAAGCTTCCTTTCAGTTGATTGGTCTATTTTATCAGGCAAAGGAGGTTTAGGACTTCAATTCACAAATGATAGAAATAATATTATTTCAAACACTTCTGCCTATGGTAGTTTTGCTTATAAGGTCAATCTCAATCCTGTTCAACGATTATACTTTGGTATTTCATTAGGAGCAATAAATACCAGTATTGATTTTGATAGAATCAGGGCACAAAATCTAACAGAGTCTACCCTTTTCCAATATCCCGAACAACGTACGCTTATTGATATTAATGCGGGCATCGCTTACCAATACAAAGCATTTAGAGTCGGGCTTTCATCTTTGCAACTATTGCAGTCAGCTACCAGCTTTACCAATACTTATGATAAAAAAGGGCTGCAGTATGGATTGGTGAGGCATTTCAATTTATTGTTTGAATATGCCTACGATTTCAACGATAAATTCAGAATTTACCCAATGGTTTTGCTTCGTTCAATACAAGGGCAAAATATTCAGATGGATATGAATGTGAGTCTATTTTATATTAAGCGCTATTGGCTAAATGCAAGCTACAGATTGCAAGATGCACTTGGTTTTACATTTGGGTTTGTAATCGACAAACGATTTGCAGTGGGATACACATATGAATTGCCTTCCTTCTCTCGCATAGGAAGTGTAAGCAATGGTTCGCATGAATTTATGTTGAAATTTCGGTTTACTTCCGCTACGGGAAGGGCTAAAACAGGTTATGAATTTACCGACAACTCAATAAAATATGTAGAGTCGGAAAATAGCGAAGAAGAAAAGGCCAAAAAGGCCAAACCCTTGCCACAGAAAAGACCATAAAATTAGATTTTGACAAAATTGTTATTCTTAATCTTTAGGACTTTTCTAGCTTTAACTGCAATTGTTTTAGTATCTAACCATGTCGATGGAAAATCAGATACTACAAGTATTATTAATAAACTAGCCGATAAGGCATGGATTTATGCCAAAAAAGAAGTTAAAATTAGTGGTGGACTTAGTGCCAGCAGCACATTTTATTATTCTGAAGGCATTTCAGCAAGAAGAGACCCTTATTATTGGGTAATAAGTGGGAATATAGGCATAAGATACAAAGAGTTTTCAATACCATTTTCGGTAAACTTTAGTTCGCAAAATTCCGGCTACACTCGACCACAACCATTCAACCAAATAGGCCTTAGCCCTAAATATAAATTCATCACTTTTCATCTGGGCTATCGCAACATCAATTTCTCAGAGTTTACATTGGCCGGAAATATATTTTTGGGGGCAGGCATTGAATTGAATAAGGAAAATTTTCCTTTAAAAATAATAGTATTGGGGGGAAGATTTGCAAAAGCATTTAAACCTGAAGATGTAAATAGCAATTTGGCAAAGAGCTATCCAAGCTATGAACGCTGGGGATATGGCACTAAAATCACTTTAGAAAAAGACAATAAATCACTTTCATTTATTCTTTTTAAAGCAAGAGACAATCCTTCATCTGTGCCAGATTCTTTAGCGACTTCACTTGGTATCAAACCTGCTGAAAATCTAGTAGTGGGCACTACGGCAAAGCTTCCGATTGGCAAAAGCATAAATTTTAGCGGAGAATATGCCATTAGCTCCTTTAATCCCGATATTCGTTTGCCGGAATACAAACTCGATGAGTATTCTTATGCTAATAATCTGGGTGGATTATTTACACCTCGGGTCAATTCTCAATACAATTCTGCCTTTTTAGGAAGTTTAGATTACACTTACAAAATCGTAAGGGTAAATACTACTTATCGTAGAATTGGTCCCGATTATAAAACCCTAGGCTCTACGTTTCTTAACAATGATTTTGAAGACATAACACTTGGCATCAGCTGGCAAATGTTAAAAAACAGATTATCGGTTTCTACTAACGGTGGCGTTCAGAGAAATAACCTTAGTGGGAAGCAATTATCAGAATTATTAAGAATAGTGGGCTCGGTAAATCTCTCATTTCAGTTGAATCAAAAAACTAATCTTACTGCCAATTATTCCAATTACAATAGTAGTACGCAGCTTACCGCTTTTGTTTTTAATTCTACTAATGATGTAAGGCCAGATTCTTTACTCTATTTACAAGTAACAAATTCGGCTGGCTTTGGGATGAATTATAAGATTGGGAGTGATAAAAGCCGTAAAATGCTAAATGCCAATATAAATTTTCAAGATGCGAGAGATAATAAAAAAAGCAATACCCAATTTTACAACATCAATACAGGGTATTCTACTATGATAACAGAATATAAACTCAATATCAATAGTGGGCTAAACTATTCTGCCAATATCAATCCCAAAGCCAAGATTGAAAATTTTGGTCCCGTTTTCACCATTAGCCGACCTGTAGTAAAAGATAAAATTAAGGTTTCATTTACCACATCGTTTTTAAATACTTTTACTAATGGCAATTTTACGGGCAATATTTTCAACAACCGATTGTCAGCAAATTACACTTGGCGAAAGCGACATAGTTTCACTTCCGACTTGGTGTATTTAATGCGTGAGACACAGCAATCGGGCGTAGCCAAATCGTTTAAAGAAGTCAGGTTTGGGTTGAATTACGGATGGTCTTTTTGAAAAACATATTTAAGTTTTTACCTTCTGCTTTGTTTGAGAAGAACATAACCGAGGGAGAGTCATTCACACAATTTGAAAACCGGTTTTAAATATTTCTTCTATAAAGCCATCATCTTTTTCGGTTTCAGAAGTATGAAACGTATGCAATTCAATGGGACGGTATTTGCCTATAATATGCAAAAATGGAAGCATATCTATAAAGCTCACTCCTGAGAAACTATCATGCCACACAGCTAAATCTATATCAGAAAGCTCTTTCGGTTTACCTTTTGCATATGATCCAAACAGATATACTTTTGAAAAAATATATCCTTCTGCTTCCAGATCATTTAAAAAATTGGCTATTAATTTATCTAAAGCTTTTTTAGTAAGCATTGTCTTAAGATTTCAATTTTCTTTTTCGTGGTTTTCATAAATTCAGGGGTACACATTTTATATATTTTCATTTTATAATCAGGATATCGGGTTGAGAGATTCCAACCTGAAACTGCTCCTAGATAATTATAGTCATCCATTGTG
>CAZMFZ010000185.1:0-3565 GCA_964565665.1 uncultured Bifidobacteriaceae bacterium
AAAAGTAACTGCAATTGCATTATCTCAGCAATTATTAAATACGCATTACTCCATAATTTCGCAAAACAAAAGTTAGGATTAATTTTGAGTAAGTTTATTGTTGTTATAGGGTTTTTATGATAGGATTTTTGTCTAATAAATAGTTTAAAAGTCGGTTTTTTTCGATTATGTTTATTTATATTTATGATAATTAAGACATAATGGCTTCGATTAAATAGTTAAATTCTTCGACAAAATCACGCTATTTCTTTAAATTAGTAAGTACAAAACAACCACCAAACCAAATGGAAAAGATAGTTTCCCTATTAAAGGTTTTTGAAAAACCTATCTCACTTGTATTTGTATTATCTGTATTTATTAATTGTGCTTTTAGCCAAGTGGTAAAGAAAGTAGCAAACGGAGCTACCGCAGTTGATGTAACTATAAATACTTCCAAACCCGGAAAATTCTACTATGTGTTATACAATACAAATCAAGGATCGTTAACTGCTGATTTGGTGAAGCAAAATGCACTTAGCGCTGCCACATCTATAAAGGAAAAAGCGGGTAGTATGAGTTTTGGTACTGATGGAATTAATATAAATCAAGTGAGGTTAATTACCAATCTAAGTGCGGGTACCCATTATTTTCTATATGGTGTTTTTGAAAGCTATTGGCTGGGGCTGGAAAATGTGGAAACATTTCAAATATCTTTGCCAGTGAGGCAACCTGCTTTCGAATATGTGTCTAGTGTATCGGGGCAAAGCGGTTCAGTAGTACGATATTTACTTTACAGACCAGAAATTGCACTTAAAAATCCTACAAAACCTCAACCTGTACTTTTGTTTTTTCATGGAAATGGAGAAATGGGTACTGATATAGAGCTTATTAAACGTAACGGACCACCTAAACTAATCAATGAAGGGGGCGAATTTGATTTTGTAGTAGCCTCTCCGCAAACTTATTCCCCCATCAGTTGGAGCAGGGTTGGCTTTCTAGAAGAGTTTGTAGCCAAAATAAAGCAAATCCAAAACATTGATACCAACCGAATTTACATTAGCGGATTGAGTGGCGGAGGCTCTGGTATGTATTACTATGCTAAAAATTATCCATCTAAAATAGCAGCCTTAGTGCCAGTATCGGCTGTGGCAGGTATTTCTACGCCTTGTGTCATCAAAGATATTCCCATGTGGGGGTTTCACAATGCAAACGACCCCACAGTAAGCTTATGGAATTTGACAGTAGTAGTAAATGCCATCAATGCTTGCTTTCCACAGCCTTTGGTATCTCCTTTAGTCACTATTTATCCGGTTTCAGGCCACGATTCGTGGAGTGCCGCCTACAATACTCCCGAACTGTATACTTGGTTGCTTTCCAAAACCACAAATGACAAACTTAATACACCCCCGACTGCAAATGCGGGCAACAATATTTCAATTGCAACCGTTGCCACTTTATCTGGCTCTGCAACCGACAATCAATATATTAGTTCTTATTTGTGGGAAATGAAAAGCGGTGGAGAAGCGACCATTCTCAATGCTGAAACTGTCAAGCCTATCGTAAAAGATTTAGTAGAAGGTAATTATACTTTTAAGCTTACTGCAAAAGATAACTCAGGTGCTACTGCCGTAGATGAGGTTACAATTTCAGCATCAGGGCAAATCACCAATCAAATACCTTTGGTTTTTGCGGGTAATGATTTCGTAAAGACGGTGACAACAGAAAGTATTACCATAGCAGGAACGGCAACAGACCCAGATGGTACTATTGTTAATTATACTTGGACTAAAATTTCAGGTCCTACTCTTTTATTGCAAAATACCACCATTTCTTCACTTACAGTCACGAATGCTATTGTAGGTAACTATAAGTTCCGGCTTACTGTCGCTGATAATTTAGCGGCAACTGCCTTCGATGAAGTGAACCTAACAATCAATTCGGTGCCAATAGATGCTAATACAAATCTAGGTACAGGATTATCGGCTAAATATTTCAACAACAATTCGTTAAGTGGAAACCCAGTATTAGTTAGAACCGATTCTACAATCAATTTTGAATGGGCAACAAGTGGCTCGCCAAGTACCATTGTGAATAAAGATTTGTTTTCAACAGTTTGGGAAGGCCAGATAGAAGCTCCTTTGTCAGGCACTTATAATTTCTACACTATTTCTGATGATGGAATAAGGCTTTACATTAATAATAATTTGATAATAAACAACTGGACTCCACATTCACCTACTACTAACACAGGTGTAATTGCACTTACTGGCAATCAGAAATACAAGATAAAACTTGAATATTTTGAGGCCTATGGGGGTGCTACTGTAAAGTTGTTATGGAAATATCCGGGGCAAAGTACACAAATTATTCCTAAGGCAAGACTTATTCCTGATTTGGCAACTGTGGTGTCGCCTCCGATTCCCAATCAAGCACCTGTAGTAAACGCAGGTTATGATTTTACAGCTTATGTAACTTCTACAGGAATCACTTTTACAGCAAGTGCAAACGATAGTGATGGAAGTATTAGCACGTATTTATGGAGAATGCAATCAGGGGGTGCTGTTTCAATGGTTAATACTTCTACCACCTCTCTGCTGATTTCAAATTTAGTGACAGGTAATTTTGTTTTTAGACTTACTGTAACCGACAATGATGGGGCTGTAGCTTTCGATGAAGTAAACTTATCTATTCTGCCTGTCATTTCTTCCATTCCTGAGCCACCTATTACAACATTAGGCAATGGATTGAAAGCCTCTTATTTTAACAATAAACTCCTTTCTGGCACTCCAATAGTTTCCAGAATAGATACTACTATCAATTTTAACTGGCGAGCCAATTCTCCCCATCCTTTAATAAATGTAGATAATTTCTCGGCCTTGTGGGAAGGTCAGTTACTAGCTCCAGTAAGTGGGCAATACGTATTTTCTACCACTTCTGATGATGGTATCAGGCTTTGGGTAAACAATCAATTGATTATTGATAAATGGCAGGAACATTATATTGCTGTAGACAACGGCTATATTTCACTTACTGGATTGCAGAAATATGATATAAAATTAGGATATTTTGAATCGGGTGGGGGAGCAGTTGCCAAGCTTGCTTGGGCTTTTCCAGGTACAGCATCTCAAATAATTCCCAAATCAACATTATTTTCCACAATAGCAACGCCAAGATTTGAAACCTTAAAACCGGCCAACGACAAGAGAGAATGGGAAATATATCCAAATCCTGTTTCTGATGTTTTGAATATTAGTTCACCCAATCAAAATCAAGTATTTGATATAATAATATACAATGCCCAAGGCAAATCTGTATACAAATCAGGCTCAAATGTTTTGGATGGGCAAGTGATAGTAGATGTTCGAGGGTTTCTATCGGGGCTCTATTTTATAATTATTTCTACCGAAAACGAAAAAATAGCAAGAAGAGTAATTGTGGAATAATGTTTTCTATGAAATTAGAATTGATAATTAATGCAAATTAATTGGCTTCTACATGGGCATTCTAATTTCTTTTTTAACTGAATTAAAGCCAAACTGAATAACATAGTCTCATTATTTTTACTAGGTTACAGTTGCTTTAGTCT
>CAZMFZ010000186.1:0-3515 GCA_964565665.1 uncultured Bifidobacteriaceae bacterium
AACCCACATCAAACATGAAAAAAGACCTAATAATAATCGCAACCTTTGCTTTTATCCACTTCTCCACATTTGCCGGAGGCGATAAAAGCAAGCTCATCAACACCCAATGGAAGCTTTCGCAATTGAGCATAAATGGCTCTATTCAAACCCTGCCTACCCAGCCCGATTCGATAGCTAGTCTTAGTTTTGTGTCTGGCAATCAATTGACCATAAAAGCAGGCAAACAAATCAACAATTATACTTGGGATTTGAATACGGCAGGAAATAAAGTGCTGTTGAACAATACCCCCGAATCGAGCAATGCAAGCGTAGTAATAGATGGCACTACCATTACCCTTACATTTGTTGCTCAAAATGCAGGCAACCCTATGACGATTGTGCAAAAATTTACAAAAGAACCTTAAGGTTTTTTCTGAACTAGACCTTCTAAGTTTTTAAAACTTGGTAGGACTATTTCAGAGAAGTCTATAATTTTCCTTTATGGTTAGGCTTTCTATTTACAATTATCTCTCAAATCAAGCTGCTTCAGCTCTTTTAGAAATAATATTTTCCATTCCCCAGTCTTTCATTAGGTTAAATATTGGTAAAAGAGATTTGCCCTTATCTGTGAGAAAATATTCAACTCTGGGAGGTATTTCAGCATAAATCACCCTTTCTATCAACCCATCGCCCTCCAATTCTCGCAACTGGCTGGTAAGCATTTGCTTGCTGATATCTCTTAATACCATAGTCATTTTGCCAAATCGATTGATTTCCAATGAAATAAGGTACAAAATCATAGTTTTCCATTTGCCTCCTATCAATTCTAAAGTGGCCTTTACGGGACAATTTTCCACCTCCCAAAATAAATCTTGCTTCACTATCATATTATAACTTATTGACAATCAATATTGGTCTGAATAATGTGACTATATCAGAATAAAACAACTACTAGACAATTATAAAATATAGGGATTTATTTGCAAAAGATTTGGGTTGGGATACTAATTCAAGTCTGATGGACAAGAATCTAAACTCACATTTAATTAAACAAAACATTTCCTGATGAATCGGGAACAAGAGAAAATGAAAAAATATGTAATTACAGGTTCGATCGGACACATTAGCAAACCTATTGTGGAGGGTTTAGTAAAGGCAGGAAATGAAGTAAAAGTAATCACTTCATCGGCTGAGAAGGTAAAAAGCATTGAGGCATTGGGAGCAGTGGCAGTGGTAGGCACAGCACAGGATGGTGCGTTTCTGAAAACTGCTTTTGCAGGTGCAGATGCTGTTTACACCATGATTCCGGCTATTTGGCAGACCACCAATTGGAGGGCTTCACAAAATGAAATTGGAAACAACTACACTGAGGCTATAAAAGCTGCGGCAATAAAATATGTTGTAAATTTAAGCAGCGTAGGTGCTCACATGGGGAATGGTGCAGGCCCTGTAGATGCGCTAGGTGATTTTGAAAAAATGCTCAATGCCGTTCAAGAGTTACAAGTAGTTCATTTGCGACCTTCTTTCTTTTACTACAATCTGCTTAGCCAGATACCTATGATTAAAGGAATGAATATTATGGGTGGAAACTATGGCGGTGGAGAAGAAAAAGTTGTATTAACTCACACAAACGACATCGCAAAAGTGGCTTTGGAGAAATTACTGGCTGTGGATTTCATTGGAAATGCAGTGCAATACATAGGTTCTGATGAACGCACAGGCAAAGAAATAGCCGAAGTGATCGGTAAATCTATAGGCAAAACATTGCCGTGGATAGAATTTCCTGACGATCAAGCCAAGGCGGGAATGCTACAAGCAGGATTGAGCGAAACACATGCCAATGGATACACTGATTTGGGCAAAGCCATGCGTGATGGCGCAATGCAAGCTGATTATATGAAAAATAAGCCGACTTTGTCTGCTACCAAGCTTGAGGATTTTGCGAAGGAATTTGCAGCTGCGTTCAATGCCTAATTCGAGCACCCCGCTATGAAGAATGGGGCAATCGAAATATTTCTTATCACTTGAATTTTGGTTTAAAACCTGCTGGTTTTGGTGCAGTAGTCGGTGCCACAGCAGGTTTTAAATCAGATTCCATTTCATTTTTTGATTCCACAATTGGAGCTCCATATTTATACCTTCTCCGCATATCATTTATCAAAAATAGCTTTTGTTGAGTAAAACTTGTTGCCCCTGATTGGTTGAAAATATATTCCCATTCAGCAAAACGAGCAGGTTCGCTCGATTGAAATTGAGAAGGATCTATTTTTTTGCTTTGGCAGTAGGCTATGAAATCCACCTGATAATTATTTGGTTACAATTACGAATTTACTAAATAGTATAAACTATGTCTACCTATTCAATTGACTCCAAATCAAATCTTTGAGTTTGTCGAGATTATAATTTGTGATTGATGATATGAAAATATGCGGTACTTTCTTTGGCAGCGTTTTGGCAATCTCGATTGTTAATTCTTCATCAAGCATATCTGATTTGGATATGGCAATCATTCTGTTTTTTAGCAGCAGATCAGGATTGTATTTCTTGAGTTCTTTTTCTAATATTTTATATTCTTTGGCTATGTCTTTGGCATCGGCAGCTATTACAAAAAGCAAAATAGAATTTCGCTCAATATGCCTTAAAAACCTTACTCCCAGCCCTTTGCCTTCTGCAGCACCTTCAATTATGCCAGGAATATCGGCCATAATAAACGATTTGTAATCTTTATAGGCCACCACCCCTAAGTTTGGTACAAGAGTTGTAAAAGCATAATCGGCAATTTCAGGTTTTGCAGCCGAAACTACTGAAAGCAGGGTCGATTTTCCAGCATTTGGGAAGCCTACTAAGCCTACATCTGCCAAAATTTTGAGTTCTAAAATCACCCAACCTTCTTCGGCAGGCTGGCCTTCATTGGCATGATGTGGTGCTTGGTTTGTGGCAGTTTTAAATCTGAAATTGCCCCAGCCGCCATTTCCGCCCCTTTTTAAAACTACTTCTTGTCCGCGCTCGGTAATCTCGAAAAGTACTTCTCCGGTTTCTGCATCTTTAGCAACGGTACCCAGCGGCACATCTAAAATAATATCATTTGCTGAAGGGCCAGTCGATCTGTTTTCACTTCCGTTTTTGCCAGGCTGTGCCAATATGTGTTTTCTGTATTTCAAATGCAGCAAAGTCCACATTTGCTCATTGCCTCGCAATATTATATGAGCACCTTTACCGCCATCGCCACCATCCGGACCACCTTGAGGCAGCCCCTTGGCACGGAAAAAATGCAATGAACCATTACCACCTGCACCTGATCGGCAAAAAATCTTAACGTAATCTATAAAATTGGGATTTGACAAAATTCTGAAGAGGAAAAATACTAATGCTAAATATTAAAGTAAATGACAGCAAAGGTAGGTGAATTTTACAAAAGCAAATCAATAGATGGTCATTGGCATTTCTGGAAACTGAATTTCTAACAAACATTTTCGCAAGCTCCATAATCGCAATCTGCAAATTCTAACTGAGTTTGGATTTATGTCAACCCCAAA
>CAZMFZ010000187.1:0-2379 GCA_964565665.1 uncultured Bifidobacteriaceae bacterium
ATGTTTTAATCCAGTTTTTTCATAACCCGCCTCCGGCGGGTGCTAAACAGTTACCTGTTTTTAATCTTTCTTGAATTATTTTTAGGATTTCCAATATTGCCGTTTCGTCTGGTAATTTGCCATACACCAAGTTTTTAAAGTCTATGCTATAAATTGTTTTCAATTCATTCCAAACAATTTCCAAATCTTTGAAAATGAGTGCCTCGTTAGGATGGTGATTTAACCACGTATTATTGTTTTTAAAACTTGCTACATCATCATTTGCCACTTTCAATAACATTTCATCGAATGCTGGCGAATTGAAAAACGCTGCAAATTCTTTTTGTTTGAGCAGCTGGTGTAAATCGTAGGTGTGCCTTATCTTTTTCTTTAAATCATCAATTGGATTTTCGCCATAAGAAAACCGGACCAAGCTCATTATCTTTTCGCAAATGGTTCTAATGGGCTCTAATACCAACAAGTCAAAAGGGAGTAATCCGTTTTTTTGAGCTATTTCTTTTTGCCCGTTATTGAGCATCATATTTCCAACAAATGAAACGATGCTTTTGGTGGTGTAGGGTTCGTAATATCCCAGCCAGGTTGACTCCAAAATAATGACATCTCTTACTTGCCCGTAATCACCTTTAAATTCTTTGTTGTAGGCGTGTGCCGTTTTTCGGTTCATTCCCATTTTATGGGTGATGCCTTCAATGGCAACCTCTGGCAATACGGTTTCTACAACTGTGCTTACGGTTTTTAATTTGGATTTTAGTTTGCTGTCTGTTTCTCCTTCACGTCTCAATACTACCAAATCGATATCTTCGGAAAAGCGCTCTATCAAATTGTAACATTTGGATAGTGCCGTTCCGCCTTTAAAGACGGTGTCTTTACCAATTTCATTATTGAAAATGACAAATAAGGCATAAGTAACCCAGTAGTCTTTTTCTACATAAATGGCACGGATTTGCATTTGGTCTGCTGTAAACTGAACAGCTTGTCTGAATAGGGTTTCATTCTGGTGCAGGTTCATGTTATATTCCATTTTTCGGCGGTGGACATAGCTTTAGCTGCACCTGCCAGTTTATATGTAGTAATCGGGTTTAATGATCTGAAAAGCGGCTCCGTTACCTTACTTTGTTGCAATTGATCTAACAAAGCCCCTAACAAGGCTCTTGTAGCAGGGGGATAATTCAAAGCCAAGCGAACCAGTGAATTAATTTCCTTTTCGGAAAGGGTTTTGATAATAGATAAAAATCGTTTACAGGAAGATTCTACGCTTGTATCAGGTATTTTTTTGATGTAGCGAATAGTATCTAGTAGTTGCAATAATGGTATGCTGTCCTTTGTGATGGTGTTTTTTTGCTTTACAAATGCAATGGTATAACGTTCTCGTTTAAAATTGGGGCGAATTTTATTTTTACTTATTTGTATCGTATTGCTTACCTGAGTGGTTAAACCTAACTGATTATATATACTGTATCCTGTTAAGTAACCTGTGATTTTTCCATTTTCTTCCAGTAAATCTTTTATTACTTGTGCCTGATTGGGTTGAAGATTACCAAATGGAGTTTTTTCGGGTTTATAGTATTTACCCTTGGACATCTTGGCAATTTTACCAGACGCTACCATACGATTCAGCGCTTTTATAACGGCTTCTTTTCTACCCATCTCTGTGACAAAATCGGTATAGGTGAATATATCGCCCCTAGGAAGCCTATCTATCGTAGATTCTATGTATTCAGAGACTTTCATGCTATTTATTGTACTGCAAAGATAGGCAATTTGTCCAGTTTATTAGCAAAAAAACTGGACATTTTTAAAATATCCAGTTTTTGGAGCGAAAAGTGAGTGGCCATGACAAGCGCTCCGCCAGATTTAGCTCATTTTTTCAAAAATTTAAGATTATGGTTTTCACTTTCGTCTAGGCGACTCGGGTAGCGGGCGCCGGGTCAAAAGACACCGGCGCGGCGGGGAGAAGACGACACGAGGCAAAAAACCGGCACTATAGTGTTGAATTATTGCACTCACGGAGGTTGCATTGGGTTAATGCTGTCCCGGCTTCAGTCGGCAAGACACAAGTGCGGCGAGGGGGAGACTACGCGAGGCGTAAGGCGTTGGACTTTAACACTACAATTTTTTTTGGAGGATAATTGTACTTTTGTTAGAAATAATGCAATTCCAAAAGGATGAAATATTTAGTTCTCGATGAAGATACGATAATTGTTTACCCTAAGGTTTTATCTCTTAGTGTTCCAGGTTATACCATTATTATTCCTCCTCAAGTTGTCAGTACGCTGGCCAGATTCGGTCATAGAAAGGCTTGGGGGCAACCATTACCTCCAAGCTTAATACATCTTGTTAATGAAGCGATAAATAAAGGATTGGTAACGGTAGATAATA
>CAZMFZ010000187.1:2389-3488 GCA_964565665.1 uncultured Bifidobacteriaceae bacterium
TAATACATCTATAAGCGTGGAAGAATGGAATGCACTTTTGTCGAAATATAATCTGAATATTTTCACTTTAGGCGTTTTTGCATCTGCATTGCATTTAAAAAGGTCGGGGCAGGATGTAAAAATTGCAACCCATGTATCGGAAATTTTAAATGCTGCAAAGGACTATGAAATTGATACATTATCAGTACATGATTTGATCGAAGAAGTAGGAAATGCCACAAAAAATGAAGAAATATCTAAGATAATTCAAAACTATGAAATTAGACAGGCAAGAGAGATATACACTAAAGGGGCAATTGCTGCAATATCAACCTCATTAGCGTTATTACTACGCGAATATTATCAACCTATAGTGCAAACTCTTCCTATTTGGGGAACAACTATCTTGATCTTGTTGTTGGGCATTTCACTTTTCGTATTTAGAGAAAAGCAAAAAGTATCATATGGAATTACTGAATTCATACTTGGAGCGATTACGGCGATATATTATCTGCCTTCTTGGTCTGATTATTCTCAGATTGTTGAACACAGTGATACAAGTTTGAAGATCGCTGGAGGACTATACATCATGGTGCGTGGTCAAGACAATATTATTAAAGGTTTACAAGGGACAAAACTTGGCTTGCAAATAAAGACGCTAACAGGTTTTGGATAGATTCAAATGCCGCCTCGTGTAGTGTTCTACCCACCGCGCCAGTGTCTTTTAACTCGGCACCACTAAAGTGAGTGGCCATGCCAAGCGAACCGCCATATTGAACTGATTTTTTCAGAAATTTAAGATTATGGTTTTCACTTTCGTCTAGGCGACTCGGGTAGCGGGCGCCGGGTCAAAAGACACCGGCGCGGCGGGGAGAAGACCACGTGAGGCGGAAAGGAAGAATGGTAGTGCCCAAGTGGTGGGAAAATCCTTCCTGCCCCAACAATTCGGTAAACGTCTTTTCTAGTTTTTCTTCGGTGAATTTCATTCCTTTGTTTCAATCTTTATTGTCCAAGAAACTGTTTTTAATCTTTCTTGAATCATTTTTAGGGTTTCCAATATTGCCGTGGAATCTAGGGTATGACCGATGTAATACCGGTCAAGAATAGCTGAGTATATGAC
>CAZMFZ010000188.1:0-411 GCA_964565665.1 uncultured Bifidobacteriaceae bacterium
ATGGTAAATATTATAATATATCTTCAAAAAGAAATTGATGCTCAAAAACTGGTATTCGATTTACTTAACAATAAATTGATAGCCAACGCGTCTATCGACATTAACAATGTGTCTTTCAAAATTGAAGACGACAAAATAAGGAAAGCTGAAAATTCAGTAATTACTGCTCAAACAAAAGCCATGTTATTTTCGCAAGTTGAGAGGTATATCTATGAAAATTGTGGAGATGGTGTAGAAGTGTACTCCTTGCCCATCACACAAGCAAATAATTCGTTTGATTCGCACATCCGCAACAATACCTTAAAAATCTAGTCGCCCATTTGTGTCAAAATCACAACAATTCGCAATGCCTATACGTCTTCTGCGGGCTACATAGGCAGTTTTTACTGTGTAATATAAATAAGCTACCTC
>CAZMFZ010000188.1:421-3338 GCA_964565665.1 uncultured Bifidobacteriaceae bacterium
TAGTAAATTGACTTCTCTCTTTTTACTCATTACCACTTAAATATATGAATGTTTTAAAAGAAATACTGGTAAACCTGCACTTCTTCCACAAAATATCGCCCAAAGAAAATAAGTATATCATCCTTTTATTTTCATTGATATTAATATTGGTCGTGTCTCCATTTTTTCAAGGGTCGCATCTAGCTAGGTTTTACTTCTCTTTGCTGTTTACTTTGGTGCTGGCTACCAGCTTTTATGCAGATATTGAAATAAAACGTATCGATTTCATAGAGTTATCCTTAGGATTACTCGCCCTACTTCTCACATGGATTGAATTTTTATTGCCTGATATAAATAGCATCGATTTTATGACCCAACTTATATATGCTTTATTTTTCCTTTACTTCACTATAGAGCTTATTTCTAAAATTGTAATCAGCAATGAAATATCTGCCAACCTTATCTATGCTTCAATTGTAGGTTTTCTGATGTTGGGCTTGTGTGGTGCTTCTCTGGCCTCGCTCTTACAATGGGCTATTGAAAATGCGTATAAGTTGCCTGAAAATGTAAGTAGTCACAAGTTTGAAAATTTTATTTACTATAGCTTCGTAACTATCACTACTGTAGGCTATGGCGATATGTTGCCTATTCATCCTGCTTCCAAAATGTTGGCTATTTTGCTTTGCATATCGGGGCATTTTTACACCACAATAGTACTTGCTCTTATCATAGGAAAGTTCATATCTGGCAACCACAAGAGATAAAGAATTTAAACAAAAGCATAAAATAAATTTATGAAACACATAAATTATATAAATAAAAACAAATGAATTAAAACAACCAATTTCGCCTCATCAAAATGATAATAACGGTAAAAGCTCTATCGTTTAACCCTTAATAAAATATCCCCAAAGAGCTAACGGGCACTGAGTATGACAAAAATAACTGTAGCAAAAGGCGATGGAATTGGCCCAGAAATAATGGATGCCACCCTCAAAATAGTAATGGCCGCTGGTGCCAAGATTGAAATTGAAGAAATTGAAGTAGGCGAAAAAGTATATCTAGCTGGCAACACAGCTGGCATAGCCAAAGAAAGTTGGGATGTAATTCGCAGGAATAAAATTTTCTTGAAAGCACCCATCACCACACCACAAGGCGGAGGCTACAAAAGCTTGAATGTAACTACACGCAAATTTTTAGGGCTCTATTCTAATGTGAGACCGTGCATGAGTTTGCATCCATTTGTGAAAACAAAGCACCCAATTATGGATATTGTGATGATTCGTGAAAACGAAGAGGATCTATATGCTGGTATTGAACACCAGCAGACTGACGAAGTGGTACAATGTCTAAAATTGGTAAGCCGCCCAGGATGCGAAAAAATTGTGCGATATGCCTTTGAATATGCAAAACAATATGGTCGCAAAAAGGTGACTTGCTTCACCAAAGACAATATAATGAAGCAAACCGATGGCTTATTTCACCAAGTATTTGACGAGATAGCAAAAGATTATCCCGAAATCGAAAACGAACATTGGATTATTGATATTGGTGCAGCTAAAATGGCCGATACCCCCGAAGTATTTGATGTAATCGTAACGCTCAATTTATATGGAGATGTTCTTTCTGATGTAGCAGCTCAAATCGCTGGCTCCGTAGGCTTGGCCGGCTCTGCCAATATTGGCGAAGAATGTGCCATGTTTGAAGCCATACACGGTTCGGCACCACGCAGAGCAGGGCAAAACTTAGCCAATCCTTCAGGTTTGTTGCAAGGAGCTATTATGATGCTCAACCATATTGGCGAGACTGAAGTGGCTGAAAAAGTACAAAATGCTTGGCTAAAAACCATTGAAGACGGCATTCACACTTACGATATTTTTAAAGAAGGCGTGAGCAAGCAAAAAGTAGGCACCAGCGAATTTGCTCAAGTAGTAATTGCGAATTTGGGCGGCAAACCTTCTGCTTTAAAAGCGGTATCTTATCCAAAAGACACTACCATGAATTTGCCAAAATACAAAAAGAAAGCACCAGCAAAAAAGGAATTGGTAGGTGTAGATGTGTTTGTGCATTGGAATGGAACAAATCCTGATGAGTTGGCAGCTAAAGTCCAGAAAATTGAAACCAAAGAAATAAAATTAACAATGATAACCAACAGAGGTATAAAAGTCTGGCCTGAAGGCTTTGATGAGACATTTTGTACCGATCATTGGCGTTGCAGATTTAAGCCTACAGAGGGAAACTTGATTGACAAACAACATGTTATTCAGTTGCTTTCTAGTGCTGTATCTCAAAATGTAGATGCTATTAAAACTGAAAACTTATACACTTTTGATGGAAAGGCCGGGTATTCTTTAGGGCAAGGGCAGTAGTTTCTAATGCGTAATTTGTAAAGTTTAAATTTTAGAAGTCTTCAAATTTTATCTAATCTCCGAAATTAACTAAATCAAAAGCCCCCTTCGGTGGTTGGGGGCTGTTTTAACATGAAAATACAACTAATTCAAGGTCAATTCAGCAGCAAAGACGCGATTGACATTATCGCACAAATGATTCATGTAAAAATAAAATTTCATGAAGGCAAAATCGCTCAACACGCAAATGAAGAAGATATAAAAATGCGTGAAAGAAGAATTAAAGAGCTTCAAAAAGATTTATTTGAAGTTCGAAAATATATTAATCAATGTTATGAAACTATTAACATAAATGCCGAAATATTCTTACAAGCCTAAAATAGATTACTTAACATTTGAAAATGATTTCCTTTTTGTAAGTCTGTTTATAGAAAACTCTACTATCAAACTTTGATTAGCATTGCTGTTGGGGTTTGGTAGTTGATAACCTAGAGACATGTTAAAAGATGATGTAAATTCATACGAGAATCCGAAAGTAGATTCTCCGAAATCATGCACTCCACTTATGTAATCAATCACTAAAGAAATTT
>CAZMFZ010000189.1:0-3029 GCA_964565665.1 uncultured Bifidobacteriaceae bacterium
AAGTTGCAAAAAGATGTTGAACTTCTAAAATCAAAATAATTATATAAATGAAAATCATAAAAATATCAATGTTAATGTTCTATAGTTTTTTTATTGCTGGTTGCAAAGAAAAAGTTGAACCTAAGGTAATTGAAGTTAATGGTTCAATTACTAATATACAAATATCAGATACTATTTACAAAGATAAATATTCAAAAATAGAAATATTTTATCAGGAATCGTGTCACTATAAATTCAAAAGATTTGAAAAGAAATTTTCAGATTCGTTAGTCTCTTATAAAGTTTTTATGAACAAAACAGTGAATAGTAATGAAATCTGTACATTAAGTATAGACACAAATAGTTTTACTGATAGTATTGCATCTAAAAAAACTGGGCTTTATAAAATAATAGTAAATGATACTCACCTAATAAAAACCGTTGTTGTAAAATGAAAAACTCAAAAATAATACCCATAGTATGATATTTGTCCATTCAAATAGCATATTCTCAACTTGCCATTACGAGACTTGACCCTTTTGGAAATTCAATTGTATTGTCAAGTGGAACTGAACAATATATTGCAGATGAACTTATTATTAAGTTCAAAGATAGTGTACTCACAAAAGATTTTTTTTATTCCAAAGAGAAGAAAATCAAGTTACATACATTAAATGGTAAATCTAGAAAGAAAAAAAAATATAAGAGTGTTTTTGATGATGCTAGGTTAAGTAAATATTCACTAGAAAAACTAGGCTCGTTTAATAGTGCCAAGTCAGATACAAATGAAGTTGATAGAATTGTTCTACTAAAAATAGATGATGGAGCAGATGTTTTAGCAACTTGTAATGAATTGATGCAAACAGAGGAGGTTGAATATGCTACTCCTAACTATTTACTACAAACTAACAATACTCCAACAAATGATCCCTATTTTTATCTTCAAACGGGATTAGAACAATCGTCTGATAAAGACATAGATGTCCAAAGAGCATGGGATTTTAATACGGGTAATAATCAAATACGTGTGGGTGTTATAGATAATGGAGTCGATTATGATAATCCAGATTTAGGTGGTTCATTTGGTGCTACCGCACCGATTGTGAAATCTGGTTATGATTATATCAACAATGATTCCGATCCAGATTATACAGAAAATCCCTTAAATAGTCATGGAACTGAATGTGCGGGTATTATTGCAGCGTTAAGAAATAACGGTGTTGGAGTAGCTGGAATTGCAGGTGGTAATGGAGGAAGTGCTGGTGTTCAAATTGTAGCATTAAAAGTTGGGCCAATTGCATGTGACGATGGCTCTTTAAAATGCATGAAAACAGATAAAGTTATTTCAGCTATAAAAGATGGTGCAAAACCAATTTCAGAAGGTGGCTATGGTTGTCATATTTTAAGCAATAGTTATGGAGGACCTGGCTGGAATGAAAGCGTTCGTGAAGCAGTGAAATATGCAGTTTCTAAAAATGTGGTTTTTGTAGCCGCAAAAGGGAATGAAAACACAAACACAAGACATTTCCCATCTGATTACGATGCTAACTGGATTATTTCCGTTGGAGCAGTTGATGAATCAGACCAAAAATCTGTTTGGTGTTGCGGTCAAGCATCAAACACAGGAAATGGTATTGATGTGGTTGCCCCTGGTGGTAGAAATACTGCAAATAACGTTTATACTACTTCACCAAATCCTAATACTTCGACTCCAAATTATAAAACATTTAGCGGAACATCAGCAGCCACTCCCCATGTAGCAGGATTAGCTGCTTTAATATTATCGGAGGCATTGGATCAAGGAAGGACTTTACACCATGAGGATGTGGAAGGAATCATCAAAGCATCAGCCAAAGATGTTAATCAATCAACTTATCCTGGATATGACGACCAACTAGGCTGGGGTAGAATTAATGCAGGAAAAGCATTAGAAATGATGAATACACCTTGGCAGCTACTACAACAATCTACTACTGGGGGCTCAATTTATTCTAGTACAGATTGGTACAAAACGCAATTGAATGGCATCAATGGGCTTAATAACGGCCTGTATATTTGCAAAAGACACGAAGTAAGAACAACAATTACTCTACCTTTCAGCGAAGATAACAACACTTATGTTTGGGGCAGAGGGTCAAATAAATCAACTGGTTGGTCAGCGGCAAACCCAAACTGGGGCATGGGATTTTGCGATGTGGTTTCTAAAAGCGGAAACCAAGCTACTTTACGTTCATTTATTTATGAGGTTACCAATCAAATTGGTCAGCAATATGGATATTTTCCAACAAGTGCTGGTTCTGTTGTATTTGCATATTCATCTTTATATATTCCCTGTTTTGCATCAAAAAACGTAACTGAAAATATAACATCTGGAACACCAAATGCACCCATAGTTCACGTGGCTTCAAGTTCAATTATTGCCTCAAATACTATCCAATCAGGGGCAAGTGCTGTTTATTCAGCACCTACATCGATAAGATTACAATCAGGATTTAGAGCACAAAACGGTTCGAATTTTAGAGTGAATTTTGGTGGTTGTAATGCTTATGTTAGTAATAGTAGACTTGCACATCCAGAATCAAATATTGAACTTGATATCTTATCTAATTTAGAACCAACTCATTTTTACAGGAAAAATGTTAAGTTATTTCCAAATCCATTTACTGATTACGTTACGATTGAGTTTGAACTAGAAGAAGACAGTGATGTAACATTAATTATTTCAGATGCAAAAGGGAATGAAATTTCAAGACTATTAGACAATAGTAAATTAATTAAAGGCATTAATCATTCCAATTTTGGGAAAAACGATTTATCAATTGGACTTTACTTTTACAGCATTGTAACTAATAAATATATTTTAAATGGAAAAATAGTGAAACAATAAAAACCACACCTAACATTATATTTATGAAAAAAGGGGGCAGTTGGTAGGTCGTAGTTTTTCTCTCCTTCGTAGTTGGTTTCGGGGGATAGATTCGCAGTCCTGTCGCCCCTTTCATCATAAATATTTAACGTTAGGCTGTGAAAAAACTCTGTTTCATGTCTAA
>CAZMFZ010000189.1:3039-3306 GCA_964565665.1 uncultured Bifidobacteriaceae bacterium
TAATCCAGCCGAACTATTTGATAACGAATAAAAACAGCCACTAACAGCACCTACAAAAAATTGGCGGTTCAGTGCTTCGTATGAAAGTTTTTACTAAATTTGAAATTCGGTGCTTCGAATGAAGTTTTGTACTGAAAATCGCCACCTTCGCCAAGCCCGAAACCGCCAGGCTGTGAAAAAACTCTGTTTTTTCTCTAAAAATGCCAATTTCCAACCTCGTATTTCGCTCTTTAAAGCCCTTTGAGCTTAGCTATTTTTAAGCTGCCT
>CAZMFZ010000190.1:0-3268 GCA_964565665.1 uncultured Bifidobacteriaceae bacterium
ACTTTTTTCATGATAAAATTTGTTTAAAGGTTTAAAACTAAAGTGCAAGTATATTTACTTAAATCAATAATTGCTCACATTATTATAAAATTAATTTTAGAAAAAACAATGCCTGCACAATATTTAGAAGTCCATCCTAAAAATCCAGAAAGTAAAAAGATCAAAGAAGTGGTAGATTGCCTAATGGGTGGAGGCATCATTATTTACCCTACCGACACTATTTACGGATTGGGCTGTGATTTGAAAAATAGCAAAGCCGTGCAAAGGCTGTGCAAAGCGAAAGGTATAAAACCCGAAAAAATTAACCTTTCATTTATTTGCCAAGATATGAGCCATATTGCAGAGTATACTAAAAATATGCCCACCAATATTTTCAAACTGATGAAAAACTTGCTTCCTGGGCCTTACACTTTTATACTAGATGCCAATACCAATGTGCCTAAAATATTGGATACCAAGAAAAAAACGGTTGGTATTCGTATTCCAAATCATCCACTGCCTATAGAAATTGTGCAATTATTGGGCAATCCCTTGGTGACTACCTCTATCAAAAGTGAAGACGAAATACTAGAATACACAACCGACCCTGAAGAAATTTACGAAGAATACAAGCATCAAGTTGATATTGTAATTGCCGCAGGATATGGCGGTAATGTGCCATCTACTATTTTAGATTGCACCTCGGGCATACCCATTTTGGTGAGGCAAGGATTAGGTGTTTTTGAGCCATAATTGAAGCAAAGTATCTTATTTAATTGTGTTAATTAGGTTTTTATACTTCTTAAGCGATATTTATATTTTCCCAAATAGAAAATTTCCGGGAAGGTTAGGATTGTTGCTATAAAAAAACTGATTTACTGCTTCTATTATTTCGTCTTTTGAAAGCGTGCCATTGTGATTGGCATCTAGAATATTGTAAACCTGAGGCGTAACTACTTCATCGTAAATGTCATAAACCTCATGAAATACTTTAAATTCCTCATAAGTAATGCGTTTATCGTGGTTAATATCAAGCGATTCATAAATGGTAGTACCGAAAAAATCAATATTCTCGTGGCCTACTTTAGTTTCCAACACACTTTTGCAAGCACCCAGCCATTCTACAATAGTCACATTGCCATCGCCTGAAATATCACATGGCTTTTCTATACATTCTTCCCAAAGATGCAGGTACATTTTGTGAAGCTCGTCCGATTTTGGAAAATGCTCAGGAATATTATTCACCTTCAAAAACTTGGAGGCGGCCATATCGAAATCGGGCTTATTGAGCAAATTATCGTGCGACAAATCAAGTACACCAAAAAGTTTACTCAGTTTATTTATTTGAAAATCAGAAAGCATCTTTTACAACATTTAGTATTGCCAAAATTAAACATTCACTATTCTTTTTTGAGTTTAACTTCTTATTTTAACGATATTTTAATATTTTTAAGAATAAAACTAGGCTTGAATAAATTGATTTTTGCAATATTTGACTTTTGTATTTAATTATAACAAGATGAAACATATATTTTACTACTTATTAATTATTGTTCCTCTTATGAGCTATGCACAAAACCAAGGTAAAGTGCTGGAAGGGAAAGCAGTAAAAAGTGCCATTTTAGGTAAAGAGGTGAAGTATTCTATCTATTTACCAGCCGATTATGAGGCTTCACAACGTAAATATCCGATTGTGTATTTGCTGCACGGCTATTCTGACAATGAAACTGCCTGGGTGCAATTTGGCAATGCCAATCGTGCGGCCGATGAATTGGTAGCCAAAGGTGAAATTAGCCCAATGATAATCGTGATGCCCGATGCAGGCGTGAGTTGGTATATCAACGATGCCGATGGCAAAACAAAATGGATGGATTTTTTTCACAAAGAGTATATTCCAACGATAGAAAAAGAGTATAAAGCCAAAGGCACAGCCGAATACAGGGCTATTTCGGGCTTATCGATGGGAGGCTACGGTTCGCTAATCAACAGCCTGAGGTATCCAAATACATTTTCTGCTTGTGCGGCTTTAAGTGCAGCAGTTTGGACTGATGAGGAGATAAAAACCATGCCCAAAGATCAATACAATGGTTATTTCCAAAAATTATATGGTGGAAAACCAGAATCTGAAGGCGAGAGCAGGCTCACTAAACATTGGCACGAAAACTCAATTTTGGATTTGGTAAAAAACACACCTTTGGACACACTCAAAAAAACAAGGTGGTATTTGGATTGCGGTGATGGCGATTTCCTCACGGAAGGCAATATGAATTTGCATATAGCGATGAAAGCCAAAGGCTTGCAACACGAATTTAGAATGCGTGACGGCTTCCACAATTGGGACTATTGGAGAACTGGCATATACGATGCTCTTCGTTTTTTCGCCAAAGGATTTGACAGAAGGTAACGTATCTTAAATCTATGAAAATTACTTTGTTAACCTATTTGTAAATCGCTCTGGGGTTCATACCGTAATCTTGTAAAAAACTAAGAACTTGATCGATTTGAAATATTTAGTAGAAATCTCTGGAAAAAAATGAGCTTTTGCAGAAGAACTATTCAAAACGGTTTCGTTGGTTGAGAATATAGAAGCTGTTTTATCAAGCGAAATTGCCAATGTTGCCATTTTGAAAAGCCTTGAAGAGTATGAGAAAGGCAAGGCAATTCCCGCACCACTTAGCTTGGCTGAATTAAAAATTATGCTTGATGCGTGAGCTTCTTTTTATGCCAAAAGCTTGGCAAGACTTGGGCTGGTGGTTGCAAAATGACTTGAAATCAGTAAAAAAGATTTATAATTTATTAGAAAATTCTTGCAAAACTCCTTTTGAAGGAATTGGACAACCCGAACGGCTTAAAGCTAATTACAATGGGTATTGGTCGAGGAGAATAAATCTTGAACATTATAAAGTAGAACAGCAACGAATTGTAGGCCATTCTCATTATGGGCATTATCAAGATAAATTTTAACATTTATCCTACCAACAAATTATTGCACTTTTGGTCTCTAAATTCTAAAATATTGCTCAATTTTGGGCAATATTTTTCCTTCTTGGAATGCTTCATAAAAACAAATCGACTGAGTCTGTTTCTGCAGGAGGGCTATTAATAGCTCTAGGCATTATTTACGGTGACATTGGTACTTCCCCGCTTTATGTATTCAAAGCAATAATTGGCGAAAATCCAATAACGGAGGAGTTCGTTTATGGCGGTCTTTCGCTCATAGTTTGGACGCTCACCTTGCAAACTACCATCAAATACGTAACGCTCACTTTGCGAGCTGATAACCATGGGG
>CAZMFZ010000191.1:0-3235 GCA_964565665.1 uncultured Bifidobacteriaceae bacterium
TTATTAAACAATTACCATTTTTGAAAATAAATTATATATTTGAATCGAATAATTTATATCAAAAGCAATACACATACCATTTCATTTGTATGAAAAAACACTTACCATTCTTTGCTTCTATCATCCTTCTTATATCGCCATCCGCTTGCATAAAACATCTGGAAGCACCCGAAAAAATAGTTGGGCTCAACCCTAAAGGAAATCTTCCCATATTATATTCCACCGTGTCATTTGCCGATATTAAAAAACCCTCCGACAACTCTTTTCGAATAGCTGTAGACGATTCATTAGGCTATTATGTAATGGTAGTGGGGCCATTATCATACAGTTTCCCCGAAGCTGGCACGCTAATAAATTTGGCTAAAAACGGCATTTTTAAAAATAATTTCCCTGCATTTCCTATTGCCGACTCTCCTCAAAAACTACCCACTATCAGCTATTCTATTCCGCTAGATTTAGCACAAGGCGATACAGTGCTTACCAAATCTGAAATCAAAAATGTGTTTTTATCCGATGGAAATTTGGAGCTTGAAATGGTATCTACCTTGCCAAATACTGTAAATATAAGTGTCACCTTCCCATCACTTACCAATAAAACTACTGCCACACCGCTAAAACTTGATTACCAACTCAATAATGGAATAGTAGTCAAAAAGACCCAAAACCTCAAAAACTACAAACTGGCGTTAGCAGGCACTGACAGCCTAAAATTTGTGATTGACGCCACCGTGGCCAATGCCCAACCGAATCCAACATCATTTGGAGCTTTGAAAATAAACAGTTTCAGTTTATCGAATTTGAAATGGGAACGCATTGAAGGCAAAATTGGCGATTTGGCTTTCCCATTGGGCAGCGACCAGATTGCCGTTAATAGCTTGCTAATTAGGCCATTTGCAAGTGGTGATAATGCCTCTAATGTAGATGATATTATAGTTTACTTTGAAGATCCAAGCATGAAAATCACCTTTCAAAATTCATTTGGTTTGGCGGCTAAACTTATCGTAAATCCATTTATTTCTTTTGATAAAGATTCATTAAAATTGGCGGATCAATCGTTGGCTATTCGTGAAACTCCTTTTATACTCACTAAGCCAAACGACCCATATCCTTCTTTTTCTACCATAGGTTTTCCATCCACTTCTACGGGAATTGTGAAAAAGGAAATATTGAAACCTATGTTTTATAAAGGACCCAAATACATTACTTATGGGCTTACCTTATCAATATCTGGGGCAAATACCACTGATAACGACTTTATATTATCTACCAGCAAAATACAATCTGAGACTGAAATAAAATTGCCTCTTTACGGTTATTTGGATAATTTTAAAATTGAATCAGATATTGAAGCTCCAGATTTCAGTAGTTTAAATTCATCTGCTTCTGGCTCTAATTTTAATGCTACACTTAATAAGGCATCGCTACTATTCAACTTTGAAAATAAAATTCCAATTGACATTGATGCCTCTATTAGATTTTTAGATGCATCAGATGTGCCTATTCCTAATGTGGGTTTAATCGTGACGATACCAGGCGGCCAATTGGATGCCTTAGGCAAAGTGGCTGATGCCACCATTTCTTCAGCCAGATCTGACCTCACAACCCAACAATTTGAACAAATAAAAAATAGCTGCAAAAAGATAAGATTGATAGGGGCATTCAATACAAAAGGTGTGAACGTACCCAAAAGCGTAAAATTCTACCCAAGCAACAATCTGAAAATGCAAATGTCCATATATGCAGAAGGGCAAGGAGAATATATTTTCGATAAATAGAAATAGCTTAGTCATTTGTAACAATAATCTTTTGCCAGTGAAAAAAACTCTACCCCATTTATTTAGTGTAATTGTATTATCGGCTTTCTCGCAGGGAGAAATGACTCTGCCGATGCTAGAGCATGTATATCAGTCTAGTTATTACAATCCTGCAGCCGTTCCAGACCACAAGGTTAGTATTGGTTTGCCTGGTATTTCATCATTAAAAGTGGGCTATATTTACACAGGCAACCAACTGCTCAATGGGTTTGAAAAACAAAATGGCAAATCAGTATTTAATGTAGGCAAATTGGTAAGCTCAATGCCAGCTAATAATTATCTGCATATTGGTACACAAGTTGATTTTTTTCACTTACGAATAAAATGGCGCAATTCATTTGTATCGTTCGATGCTGGCAATACAACAGAGTTAAATACAAATGTTCCTAAAGAATTATTTCAATTGGCAACATTCGATTGGACCCTTCCTGGCACAGAAACAGGTAGGATATTTGATTTATCAAGCTTCAACGCCAAAGTATTGTCTTATAATCATTATTCATTTGGGGTGAATAAAATGCTTAGGAATTTTAATATTGGGGGCAGAATAAACCTTTTACAAGGGTTGGCTTCTACCGTGGTATCAAGCGACAATTTGAAAATAGGCCTCACAACCGATGCTATTACACTCAATAATTCACTTACTGTTCAAACCTCAGGTACGTCAAGGTTGACAAAATTAAAAACTTATGATGATGCAATTCATTTTGGCACTCAATTCAAAAACTTAGGTGTATCTGTCGATTTGGGTGTTACTTATAAATACAGAGAAAGATTGTTTCTGGGCGTTTCGGGAAACAATATTGGCTTTATAGATTGGAAGAACGACATTGAAAATACTAAGTATTATCAAGACCAAGCCAAAGGCCCATTCCGAGGGTTAGACATCGCAGGTCCTATTATCAGAGGCGACAGTTTAAATAACGTCAGCTTTGCAGATACCCTAAAAAACTATTTTAGTGCAGGAGCAGATTCATCTAACAAGCGACAAGCCTTTCGTACTTGGCTTACTCCCCGTATTTATTTATCTGCCAATTATAAAATTACTGACAAATTTAGCGTTTCTGCAATGGTGAAATTTGAGCAATACATTCAATGGAGGTATGCACTAATGCTTGGCGTACAATATAAGCTTGGCAGAATATTGAGCTTAACAGCCTCTAGCACCTATCAATACGAGAAAATAACTTTTGGTGCGGGATTGGTTATCAAACCCGGCCCTTTCCAATTTTATGTAGTTACAGATAATATTCCTTTCCCACTTTATCAGATTGACGGCAAAATAAATGGTACCGAACTGAATTATCCGCTTCCACTCGATGCTAAAATGATGAACATTAGATTGGGAATGAACTTGGTATTTGGCAATATTCTAGGGCCAAGAAAGCAAGCGTTCAATTATAAAGAGTAGAAAATATATT
>CAZMFZ010000192.1:0-2903 GCA_964565665.1 uncultured Bifidobacteriaceae bacterium
ATTAAGAATATCTCGCTGCTTTCAATATCATGTCCAGCACGGTATAGTGCCGCTTCTACAGCATATATTTTGATGGCTTGTTCGGCAAGTTTGTACTTAATAGCACCGAAATTTGCAATAGGTTGCTTGAACTGAATGCGTTCATTGGCATATTTTACAGCTTGAGAAGCTACAGCTTTTGAAGCTCCTAGGGCAGCTGCGGCCAATTTTATTCTACCAATATTCAAAATATTAAAAGCTATCAAATGACCTTTTCCTGCTTCGCCAAGCAAATTTTCAACTGGTACTTTGCAATCGTTTAAAAAAACCTGACGTGTAGAAGAGCCTTTGATTCCCATTTTATGTTCCTCATTTCCCAAGCTCAAGCCTTCCGTTCCTTTTTCTACTATAAATCCCGTAAATTTATCTCCATCTATCTGGGCAAAAACAATGAAAACATCTGCAAAACCTGCATTTGTAATCCACATTTTTTGCCCATTCAATACATAATATTTACCATCGGCAGAAAGTATTGCCTTCGTTTTGGCCGCCAAAGCATCAGAGCCAGACCCAGGTTCGGTGAGGCAATAAGAGGCTTTTAGTTCGCCTGAAGCTAGTTTTGAAATGTATTTCGCTTTCTGAGCCTCAGTACCAAAGTATAAAATCGGCAAAGTGCCTATTCCTGTATGTGCCGATAAAGCTACCGCAAATGAATGACCTGCACCTACCGCTTCAGTTAGTTTCAAAGAAGTGTTAAAATCTTTGCCAAAGCCACCAAATTCTTCGGGAATGGATGAGCCAAGTAAGCCCAAATCTCCAGCCTTGGTTATCAATTGGGCCATTAAGCCTTCTTCTAATTTATCAATTCTATCCAGATTTGGCATCACTTCTTTGGCTAGAAAGTCTTTGGCCATATCGGAAATCATGAGTTGCTCTTCATTAAATTCCTCAGGAGTGAAAATATCTTGTGCTTCAATATCTTGTATCAAAAAATGGCCGCCACGCACGGCAGATTTGGTTGCTGTTTCCATGTGTATATAAATTTAGTTTGGTAGTTATTACGAATTCTGTATTGGTTTTGTTAAATTAATTGTAGGTGAAATACAAACGAGAATAATTCCTTTTATGCGAAATTGAGTTACAAAAATTTTTCAACTGCCAAAATTTGTTCTTTCACAGATGATTCTTTTCTTATCTTTTCTTGCAATTTAAGAATGCCGCCTATTAAAGCTTCGGGGCGTGGAGGGCAACCTGGTACATAAATATCAACAGGAATAATTCTATCTACACCTTTCACCACATGGTAGCCATGTTCCCAATAAGGCCCTCCACAATTGGAGCAAGAACCCATTGAAATCACATAGCGAGGCTCTGGCATTTGTTCGTAAAGGCGTTTTATTCTGTCGGCCATTTTGAATGTTACCGTTCCAGCAACAAGCATTACGTCAGATTGCCTAGGTGAAGGGCGGGGAATAACACCAAATCTGTCTAAATCATAGCCTGAGGCATAAGAACTCATCATTTCCATTGCACAGCATGCCAAGCCAAAGCCCATGGGCCAAAGGGAAGAAAGCCTAGCCCAATTCACAATATTATCTACATTGGTGATAAAAATACCGCCATGTTCAAGTTCTCTATCAAGTAGTCCCATTGTTTTTAATCGTACACAAAATTAATCATAAAGATGGTTTCAGATTAAATTTAAACAAGTTAAAAATGAAAATTTCTGATCGTAGATTTGTTTGTTAGATACTATTATAAAGTAACCTAAATTTAGGACAGAAAGTTAAGATATAAAATAGTATTAATTTCGAAACCAGAATTATACTCACTTTTTTAGCAATTTTGCACAAAACCTTATTATATAGGTAAAATCACTTTTATACATAAATATTAATGTTCAATTAAGTTTGTTGATTATTATCAAAGTTTGGAAAATATCAATGGAAAATGACATTCGATTTGAAAGGCAGAACTTTTATTTGACAACTTTTTTTTTTCTCTCACAAGGAAATAAAAAACATTTCAGTCAAATCTCGACATGAAAGAATTAGAGAGCTTGCTTCCTACCACCGCCAATGTACTTACAAAGTTATTCAAGTTTTCACTGGTAGCCGATTTCACTTTTGTAGGAGGCTCTGCTTAGGTTATATATTTATATCATAGGAAAAGTGAAGATATTGACCTTTTTACTTGGCAGCAAGCTTTAGACTTAGAATTGATAGAAAATAATCTCATCAAAGTTTTTGACAGCTTCAAGCTTATTAATTTCAGCAAAATACAAATAGATTGCTTGTGCGATGGAGTAAAGGCTTTATTTTTTGCCAACGGTTGGGAAGCATTAAAGGAGCGTTCGGTACTTCTAAACAGTATTAGGATTGCTGCTTCGCCTCTTTTATTGGAAATTAAGATAAATAAATTGTTTTTGCGTGCTAGGTATAGAGATTATTACTAACTATATGTTTTAAGCAAAGAGAAATAGGTTAGTTTGGATGAGTTTTTTCAAATTTCACAAAAATATATTCCCAAAATCAATGTTCGCCTTTCCACCTACTCTTGTATTTGTAGCGGATATTGAAGATGGCAATGTTGCCCATCTTACGCCAAAATATAAATTAACAAAGAAAAAAAAAGGCATGTATTTTGAAGTTGAAATTAGGGAATGGCTTAAAAATTAGTAAATAAATCACAACTTATACTACCCTAATTTTCCGTAATCAGGCCTAACTATAACCATTCACCCCAACTGAGCTAATTGGATTGAAAGGAACGGGTATAAACTTTTCAAGATTTGAAGTATCCAACAGTTCGGCCAATTCGCCTAATAGATTACCGGCTAAAATTTACAATTTCACATTGAATATTTATTTTTACTCTTTATACTTGCTGGTATCTGGATCTTTACTCTTTTAAAGATTGCATTT
>CAZMFZ010000193.1:0-2859 GCA_964565665.1 uncultured Bifidobacteriaceae bacterium
CCTCTTTCAAACCTGCCCCTCAAGCAGAGTGGGAACAGTATATTTTACAATCTAACGATAATTTTGCTGCCATTGCAGCCCAATGTCTCTATGGGAAATCATTAGAGATTGAGTCAGAAAATACTTCTATATATCAGATGATTAATAAGGCAAAGGAGACTGAAAATAGGTTTGGCTTTGCACTTTACAGTGCCGACCGATCTGTAAAAGTAGCACAACTATCTGCACTTTGGTGGAGCGATTCTACTATCAAAAAAAATGAAAAATACTTATATCGTGTATTCTCAAACACACCAACAGCCATATTAAGAATTGATACAGCTGTGGCATTTATAGATGCTAAAGTAATATCCAGTTTACCACTCATTCGCGAATTACGAGCCAAATTTGGCTATAAAGCCGTGCAATTGGAGTGGGATTCAAGAGTAGTTAGTGATTATTATTCTGCCTGGCAAATTGAAAAAAGCACAGATGGTAAAAAATGGATGGCTGTGAATAAGTCTCCTTATATTCCTGTAGATAATACCTATAAAAAGGATGGCATAATTTCCTATGGAGACACACTTGACAACTCAGGCAAGGTATTTTATTACCGAATAGCTGGTTTTACTACGTTTGGAGAACTGGGGCCATATTCCCCCATTTCAAAAGGAATGGGTAAAATAGAAGTGCCAGTAAAGCCTTTTATTAATGAAACCAAGATGATGGATAAAGCAAATTTGTACATTTCATGGGAATTTCCAGAGCAGTACAATGAGTTGATTAATGGATTTGAACTTTCTGTGGCTTCAAAAGCCAATGCTAAATACAAATTGTTAGGCAAATACAAGCCTTCTATGAGAAATACAATAGTGAAAATACCTTTTGCCTCTAATTACCTAGTAATCAAAGCATTGGGTAAAGATAGCGCCTACTATTCTGCACTTCCCAAGTTGTTTTTGTTGGAAGACGATACACCACCAAAGCCTCCTATAGGATTTGGTGGCAAAATTGATACACTTGGAAAGGTATTTTTAAAATGGAATAAGAATAAAGAGGTAGAATTTTATGGATATCGCCTTTTTGTGTCTAATAGTCTGCATGAAGAATTTTCCAATACCTACCCCATCATTAAAGATACCACTTTTTTAGATAGTGTTTCTATAAAAACACTTACCAATTACATCTATTACAAAATTGCTGCATTAGATAATCATTACAACCAATCTGCACTTTCAGAACCCATAAAACTCAAGAAACCCGATAAAATACCCCCAAGTACCCCTGTTTTTATAGATTTAATAGCAAGTGACACCAGTGTATTTCTGTCATGGGCATTGAGCAATAGCAAAGATGTGGCCAAATATGAATTGTATAGAACAGAAAAAGATTCAGCGGAAATGGTGATTGCTGTATTTAAGGGCACAAAAATTAACCAATCTACCTTCTTAGATAAGAGATTGAAAAAATCAATATTGTATCAATATCACTTAATAGCTATTGATGAAGATAGCAACCGTTCTGCAAAAAGCATAGCTATAAAAGCCGAATTGATTGACAATAAAGTTAAACCCATACCCACTGACATTAATTCAAAAGTGGATTTGGAGAAGGGATTTGTCTCTCTTTCATGGAAGTATCCCAGCATGGCCACTACAGATAAGTACTTGATTTACAGGGGGGAAAATAGCAAGCGACCTAGTTTATACAAAAGTGTTTCGAGAGAAAAGTATGAGTTCATAGACCAAAACATTACCCTTAATACTAAATATGTGTATAAAATAAGAGTTCAACATACAGATGGAGGCAGTTCGCCCATTAGTAGCGATATAGTTGTGAAATATTAAATACTAAGTTACTTATATATGACTAAGAGCCTTTATATAATAATATTTCTGCTTATTTCGTCTGTTATTCATGCCCAATTGCTGTCACTTATACCCGTCTCTATTACAGGATTGCCCCAATTAGGTAATTCAAAAATCGCTGTGGCTGATTTTGACGATGACTTAGATTTGGATGTTTTTATTTCAGGAACCGATTTAGGAGGTTTTATCCAAAGTGGTTTGTATTACAATAATGGTAGTTTTACTTTTTTAGATGCGGGTATTTCTATACCCAAATTGATAAATGGCGACATTTCCATTGCAGATTTTGATAAAGACAACGCAATTGATATTGTGATTTCGGGCGACAATGCGAATGGAAAAACCAGAACCTATTTGTACAGAAACAATAAAAATGGCACTTTTTCCCCAGTTGTAACGCCATTTGTCCAGCTTTCCAATAGTTCATCAGTTTGGTTAGATATTGAAAATGATGGCGATATGGATTTCATTATTTCGGGCAAAGACAGCAATAGCTTGTTGAAAATGGAATTGTATATCAACAATTTAACCTTGGGTTTTAGCACAATTACTTCCACAGGCATTACTGCTTTCTACAGTGGAAGCTTGGCTGTTGGCGATTTTAATAGAGATAGCTATCCTGATTTAATTGTTTCGGGCATCAATGCTTCAAGTCGTTTTTCAGATGTGTATATTGGGGATGGTAAGGGGAAGTTCTTACCACAGAACTACAATCTGCCAAAGGTAGCATTTAGTAAAATTTCAGTTGTTGACTTTGATTCAGATGGGTATCAAGATTTTTCTATTCAAGGAGCGAATCAAACTAATATATAAGAAACAAAAATTTATAGAAACAACCAAGGATTGGCATTTGTACCCCTTACAACACCAATTACACCCACAGATGTAGGCACTTTTTCATGGGCTGATGTAAATAATGATGGAAGCCCCGATATATTCAGTACAGGCAGAACAAACGGCAATGATAAAATAACAGAGCTGTTTACGTTTTCGGGAGCAAATTCCTTTGCAA
>CAZMFZ010000194.1:0-622 GCA_964565665.1 uncultured Bifidobacteriaceae bacterium
ATCGAATGAAAAAGATTTCCCCAATTTCCCTTACCACAAAAAAACTTTGGGATTTATACACATCGTGTTGAGTTATATTCCTAATAAATACAAATGGGTTTTGCACACTTTCGGCTTTGGTACCAATTTTGACAAAGGCAAATTTCAATTGCAAGCGGCCTTGCAAAATGAAGTAGCAACCAAGTATGAGGCATTCTTCTTAGTACAATGGCTCAATATTATTTTTGACGATAAAACCGGAGAAAGCCTCAAAGCAATGGCTGAATTTGCCAAACAGCATCCCGATTTCGTAGTGGCAAAATGGTCGCTAATAATGGCTTTAAAAAATGAAAACAGGGTAGAAGAAGCCTTGGAAATTTCAAGCCAAATGAAGCCTAATTCAGGTTTTTATTTTAGCCCATACTTCTATTTTGTAAATGGGCAAATGCAACTATTTAGAGGTAACTATGAAAAATCTACCTCCGAAATGCAACTATTTATTGTGCATTACAAAGGCAAAATGCTCAGGCAATCGGCTTTCTATTTCATGTATTTGTCTGATTATTTGCAGCAAAAACCCGATAAATTAGGTATGTATAAGGATTCGGTGTTAAACACCCCAGAATCGGGCTCGGAGCAAGAC
>CAZMFZ010000194.1:632-2843 GCA_964565665.1 uncultured Bifidobacteriaceae bacterium
CTTAGAAAACCCCACCCCAACTTTAGAAATATTGAAAGCCAGATTGTATTACGATGGTGGCTATTTCGATAAATCGCTTGCCGCAATCGACCGTTTGCAACCCAACACCATTGCAGATACAAGGGAATCTATTGAATACTTTTACAGAAAAGCCCGCTTACTCGAAAAACGCAATGATAATACCAATGCCTTGAAATTTTATCAATTAACTATTAAAAAACAAGGTAAAGGAGCCTATTATTTTGCTCCCAATTCCTACTTACTAATGGCTAAAATTGTGAAAGATGACAATCTGGATTTAGCAAAAAACTACTTGAAGAAAATTGACAATTATGATGGCTATGAATATCAACCTGCAATAGAATACCAAGCCAAAGCATTACTCAAAAAGCTGTGAATTTGATTTATACCTTGCCATTAGCCTGCTAGTAATGGCCAAATGACATTTCAAATTATGCCATTTGGCAAAGTCGCAAATCAATTCTTCTCTTGGCATATTTTTATAGTTTGAAACATTCGATTTTGGCAATTGTTTTTTAAGATTTTGAATTTGCACCAACCCTACTGAAATACAAATGAATGAGTTTACAATACATTTATTTGATGCTTTTAATTTGGCAAGCTGATGAATAAATGATGCAACTTTGGCGTTGAAAAAAGCTTCAAATTGATTGATAGAAATTGTATTTGCCAAAGTTTTTATGCCTTCCTCAGTGTCTTCATAGATATCTAGTACATCATCGATATGTTGGAGAATAACTCCAAAATCGTAAAGAATTTGAAATTGATTGGGAATAGGATCGAAATTAATAAGGCAAGCATAAAACGGGAATGAATAGCCAGCCTTTTCTTCTTCCACTGTTGCCAATTGTGAGGCAGAAACATTCTCAGATTTTTGAATTTTACTCGCTAATTGCATTTCTATAAGCTTATTTCCAAGTATTTCAAATGCAATAGGGTCTGGGACTTTGCCTGCCAAGTCAGCTTTTGCGAGGTTCATTAACTCAAATATTTTACTTTTATTTTGATTTAAATTATCGGTATGCTCATCTTGCAAAGTCCACAGCAGTGCATAATAATAGGTGTATTCTACATTTTTTTCACTAAACTTTTTGCGATAAAGCGATTGAAACCAAGCATTAAAAATGGCAATTGATTTTAAGTTTTTTGTAAATTTATAGGTAGTTTTTGAGTCTATCAAGATTCCGTTTCGCAAATAGGTTTTCCTAAAATTGCTAAATTGAAATTTGATTCGAAAAGAAAAATGAAATTTCCAAAGCAATAGAAAAAAAAGTTGTAGAAGCATAATTTTTAGAACCCCAATATCTTATTCACTATTAGCTAAGGCTGAGGATTTGAATACATTTTCCAAATCTTCATTTTTGATTGGTTTTTGCAGAAGGCCTTGCACAAAGGTATAGTTTTCAAGTAAATCTTTGTCGTTTTTAGAAATGCTTGAGCTTACCATGTAAATTTTGGTATGGGCTTTAGTGAGGTTCAGAAAATGAAGAATAAACTTATCAAGGAAATCCCAGCCGCTTAGATCGGGGAAATTAATATCTAACAATATATATTCAGGTAGCTCATCAGCCGTTTTCAAGCTCTCAAATGCTGAGGAAATATCGGCAAACAACTGAATTTTCTGGTTAGCGGCAATTTTTTGCAACTGAAAAGTTGTTACAAATTTAAAAATATCGTCATCGTCTATAATCCAAATCATTGCTAAAAGTGATTTTATAAAAGTCTGTAAATTAGTACAAAAGTAGTTTCTATTTATATCTGGTACAAATTACAATTTTAAATGCTAAATATAAGGCTATTCTTTCCAAAATTTATAAAAATCGAGTTCACCATTTTTATAAAAAGATTTCATTAGTTCAATTGCAATGTGGGGGTCGGCATTATCTAATAGTTTTTCAATTGAAAATTCTTTTTGGCCGTTCATCTCTGCCATATCGCGTACATCTTGTTCGTTCAATGTACGGAATCCCATTACCCAATTTGGAAATAATCTATAAGTAGCAGCTCCTTCACTCAAAGTTTTTACCCCATAATGCCTACGGTCAATCATTATTTTCCTATATAAACTAGAAATTATTTCTTTCTCACCCTCCAAAAATTGAATAAAATGCCCATCAATATATAATAGCATTCCAGTAATGCTGTTTTTGAGATTGAATTTTTGGGCAGTTATAAGAATCTGCATTATTT
>CAZMFZ010000195.1:0-2727 GCA_964565665.1 uncultured Bifidobacteriaceae bacterium
TACTAAAGGTTAATATTAAGAGCATGACAGTAATCTATTTTTATATTCTAAAATGAAGATGTATTGCCTATTTCTTTTATTCTTCAGCTGTATTGATACTTACAAATCGTCTTCTGAAAGAACAACAAGATAGTCATCTGGCCCCATTTCAAATTTGGCGTTCTTAGTGGGATTGAGAACTACACCGAAATTTTTTGACAAATCTTTATTATAACGTTTCAGACAAATACCCATACATATTTCATCCCTTTTATATGCTAGGTCAGCCAAATCCATAAAAGTGTAGATTTGTATATCAGTTTGCTTTACGTAATACTTTAAAGGTTTGATATAAATTTCACTCCCGTCATTGTTAAAAAAACTGTCGAAAACATCTTTTATGGCAGGCTGTTCACTCAACTGGGCAATAATCATATCTATAAGCCTGTTGCTACATATAAAATCATCAATTTCAGTTTGAGAAGTAAGATCCTGATTATCGGACTTCAGTATTTGACTAATTACTTTGGTATTCGTATTTTGATGATGATGCATTGTTTTGATTTGGCGCAACATCATCAAAATAATCAAGGTATCAGTATCATTTTTTTCAGCTGCTCTAACATCTGGATTTTGAGGAAGAATAATGACGGTATCGTAGGAGTAAGGTTGAAGACTCTCCAAGTTATTAAATATCAAAGCATTAATGTCAATTACCGAAATACTTTGCTCTAAATTCGTTTTCTTGATAAAATCAATAGAGTTAGTTATAATTTTGTTTGGATGATGAATTGCAATATCAAAACTTGAGCCTACTTGTAAATAATATTTAGATTCAAGCAAATAATGATACGCTATTTCGTGCCAACCAAGTATTAAAGTCTTTTTAACTTTCTTTTCTCCTTTCGAAGGGGAAAAATCAACTTTAGAAAAGTTAGTTATCTTATTTTTACTCATCTTAATTGTCGAATCGTCCTCTGCCAAAATAATGACATGGTCTTGAATCGTGATTTTTGTTTCCTTAGAAGGCCTCATAATTATGTCACCTGAGCCATTTTTGATTCCAAGTGGAATACAGTTCATATAATAATGAGATAGCTCATAGAAATTTAGTACTGGTCCGTTATAAGGTATAATATAAATCTCATTTCCTTTGAATGACAGCATCTCATCGTACACTCTGATTAGACCCGCAGTTAATGACGATTGCAAGAGTAGTTTACCCATTATCTTCCAATTTTCAAGTGCAATGATTTGCGGATCGTTAAAGAATTTGATTAATTCGCTTTTTTTAGGCTGAAAAAACTCTAGTATAATGGGTAATTTATTTAGATTGCCCTGACAGGCATAAATCGCCATGATTGTTTTAATGGAATTTATATCTGACAACTCCTTTTCTTCTTCATTTGCACATTCACTACAATTTGCCAAAATGATTACCGATTTCGCCTTGCTTGCATTGATCCGTTTTAGCTCGCTTATACTTCCGGTGTTGCCTGAAGTCGCAAAAATTTGAGTTCTTCCTGAATTTGGAAAGTCCTTTTCAATTATTTCATCCATTTCCTCTTTAGGATTTTCAGCCAATATGACAATACTGGCATATCCCAAGCTTTCATTCGCATAAATAAGCTCACGGATGATGTCTACAATTTTTTCATTCCAACCCAAGATGAGCGTATGGTTCGACTCCAAAAACTTATTCCTTCCTTTTCTTAATTTGAAATAATTACTTTCTAGGGTAGTAGTAATAAATGCAATCACAGTAGAAAAGATAACAACTCCTAAGAAGCCAGCAAGCATGGCAGTAACTTTAAATGGCAAATGAGATTCATTGTCTTGGTTCATATTTCCAGGGTCAGTCATTGCTAAATAAGTCACCCACATATGCCGGCTAATGTCATGAAAAACATCTTCCGATTCTGGTAAAAAGTAAATCATTAAGAATCTTAGAGAAACAATGATTGTATATCCCAATAAAAAAACAAATGCAAGGCTTAGAAAAACCCCAAAACCACCCTTTAAAAATATTTTCTGAATGCCGTATTTTAAATAATCCACAGAAGCCAATAAATCAAAGTATATTTAAATTAATCTTGCTCTAAATATATTATTTTTATTGTCATCCAACTAAATTAATAGTAAAGAAGATAATTTGTAGATTAATTTAAAGGGTTAGAAAAGATTATTTTGAAACACCTTTTTGTAATTGCCGCAAAACTTTGATTTTTAGAAAACATTTATGCTGTCCAAAGTTCACCACATTGCCATTATTTGTTCTGATTACGATAAATCAAAAGCATTTTATATAAATATTTTAGGGCTTACGATTGTTAGAGAAGTCTACAGAGCTGAAAGGCAATCTTATAAACTCGATTTGGCTTTGAATGGAAGCTATGTAATCGAATTATTTTCATTTCCAAATACGCCAAACCGCCCTTCACGACCCGAGGCAACAGGCTTGCGGCATTTGGCATTTGAAGTAGAAAATATAGAAACAGCAATAAAATTGCTCGTTTCCAAAGGAATAACAATCGAACCTACTAGGATTGATGAATATACTGGAAAGCGATTTACTTTCTTTGCCGACCCCGATAATTTGCCAATAGAACTGTATGAGATTTGAATGCTAAGCTTTCTTTTTAAAAAATCTCCCTTTTTTAGGCGTGTCAGGAGTAGCTTCACCCAAAGCGAGGCATTCCTCTAAGGTCAATTCTTCAATCGGTCGCCGAATATTGATGCCCGCGTTGT
>CAZMFZ010000196.1:0-2663 GCA_964565665.1 uncultured Bifidobacteriaceae bacterium
GTATAAAAAATAAAATTACAAATTAAATTACCCTAAAATATACTTATTGGCTATTCATACATTCAGATTATTTTACCTTAAGTTTTTGCCCAACAGTAATTGTATTCTCACTCAGATTGTTCAATTGCATTAACTGCTCGACAGAAATACCATTTTGTTTAGCAATAGAAAATAGTGTTTCCTTGGTTTGCACTATATAATATCCATCTTCAACCCCTTCGTTAGAATCTGATTCAGAATAGGAGTCTGTATTTCCTACGGGTATGAATTGCATATCTTTAAACTTGTACTCCTCTTTTCCAGCTTGCAATAAATACATTGTTTCAGGTGCAATGATAGAAGCATTGCCTGTTCTCTTTACCCTAATAGTGTTGTAAGCCTTAATATCGCCTTCAGTTATTCCGTTTAGATTTTTCAGTTCGTTTACCGACATCCCATATTTTTTAGCAATAGAAAACAATGTCATGTGAGGCTCTATTACATACGCCATAGCCGTAGGCTCATATTTTTCTTTTGCGGCCACAATTGAAAATTCTACCCTACGATTTAGTTGGCGACCTATAAAAGAGTTGTTGCTACCAAGGGGCTTACCAGATCCTACCGGAATTAGTAGCAAAGCCGTTTGGTCTATTCCACGCCCCGAAAGGTAATCGTAGCACGACTGTCCTCTAGATTCTGCCAATTGCTTATTGTAAGTAGGATCTCCAAAACCGTCTGTATAAGCACGAATTTCAATTTGTATATCTTTATTAGCTCCATAATAATTTAAAAGTTCATCCATTACTTTTTTGCCTGCATTAGACAAATCTACAGAGTTGAAATCGTAGTATATATTCTCAAAAAAAGCTTTTGATGGTTTTTTTGATGAGCCCTTGAGCTGAAAAGAGGCTACAGTAACATTTGATTTGTGACCAGAAACTGCATTTTGCGAAGGTTTTTTAGTAGCCGCAGTATTAAGTGTAACAATTGGCTCTTCTTTTACAGGTTTTAAAGCAGGCTTTTCTGGCTCAGTTTCTTTTACTTCACCAAATACTGATGTTGTATATACAGCTACTTTTTTCTTTTCAACAGTATAATTTACCTTGGCTTCTATTCTAGGATCATTAGACGACATGGTGATTTTGAAATTTTGATCAGGCGGCAGATTTTCAAATCTAAATTCACCATTGGCATTTGTTTTGGCTTCTTTTAATACTTCTCCTTTGTCATTTTTCAATGCTACAGCTACATTGGCCGCAGGCAATTGGGTATCGTTGAAAATCATGGTGCCGATACTAGTTATGCTTTGGGCATCTACAAATGTTTCTTTTGGTATTTCACCTACCACTGATTCTTTGGCTTTAATATCATACCAATAAATATCGGTAAGTCCAATACCACCTTTTCTATTTGAAACTAAATAGCCTTTTTCTTTACCTAGATTAAAATAAAAATCATCGCGATTTGAATTGAAAGGTAATCCCAAATTTACAATCGAATCACGTTTGCGGCCAGTAGCAACATAAATGTCTAACTCGCCAAACCCCACATGGCCATCTGAAGCGAAATAAATAGTGTTGGTATGATCGTCCCAAAAAGGAGTCATATCGTTATATGGCGTATTTATTTTCACCAAGTTAGATGAAGGCAGCCAATCCTCAATTTGCCCCGTCTTGTCTTTATTAGTACTCATCCAAATGTCGTTTTGACCTTTCCCTCCTGGGCGTTTCGATACAAAAAACATGGTATCGGAGGTAGGAGAAAGCGTGGGCTGGGCATTCCAATACCCAATTGCATTTATGTTTTTATTAAGCTTTAGGCCTTTTGTAAATTTTCCTGAAGCGTTTTTCTTAGATACATAAATCGCACATTCAGGATCGCAAATTGTATAATAATATTTGCTTTTGTCTTTAGTTAATTCACCTGCACCATCATCGGCAGATGTATTTACAATATCGAAAGCATCGTCATTATTATGTCTAAGCCATTTGTCGCCTTTTTTCTCATACCTGAAATTGTCGCTTCTGGCTTCACCTGTAGCCAAGTTCGTTTCAGTTCCTTTCGAATCGGCCCGCATAGATGTGATAACGATAGATGAATCGTTGAAAAACAGCATAGGAGCAAAATCAGTATTTTTTGAATTTACAGGAGGAGGAAGTAGTTGAAAATTTACGTCTTTTACAGGCTTTTTTAATTCATCCAAAGCATAAATACAGCCTTTGTATTCAAACTCTGCTTCTTTAAATCTTATCTTGTCTTCTTCAGTTTTAGGTATGAATGTTTTTATAAAACGTTCAATTGATTCCTCCGCCTCAATATATTTTCCATTCGTTTTTTGCATTAACCCGAGCCAAAATTGAGCGAGAGGGAATTTAGTAGTGTGTACATTAAAAGTTTTTTCATACCAAATTTCTGCATCATCATAATCCAAATTTTTGCGGTAGCACTCTGCCAATTGGTAATCTACATAGGCTTCATTAGGCTTTAATTTAGCTGCTTTCAGGTATTCTTGAGCAGCAAGATAATATTCCTCATTTTGAAAATATTTATCAGCCGATTCTTTATGATCATTAAATTTCTCATCGGCAATAGTTATCTTTTGCGCCAATATGTTGCTGGAAAATATGAATATTATAAAAGAGATTATGTATAAGTTAATTTTCTTCATTTGTTATTTATTAATC
>CAZMFZ010000197.1:0-2644 GCA_964565665.1 uncultured Bifidobacteriaceae bacterium
ATGCACCGTTAAATCCAAACCAACCCAACCAAAGAAGGAAAGTACCAATTACAGCCGAAGTCATGCTGTGGCCTGGAATTGCATTTACTTTACCATCTACAAATTTCCCAATACGCGAACCTAGCAAAATTACGCCTGCTAATGCTCCCCATCCGCCTACAGAGTGAACCAAAGTAGAGCCTGCAAAATCGTAGAAAGGCGTTTCCATCGTATTTAACCAACCGTTGCCCCATTTCCACATACCAAGTAAAGGATAGCAAACACCTACAAAGAAAACCGAGAACATAACATATGCTCCTAGTTTAATTCTTTCAGCAACAGCACCTGATACAATAGTGGCACAAGTAGCTGCGAACATGGCTTGGAAAATAAAATCTGTCCAATAGGTATATCCTGGATTGTAAGCACTAGTGACGCCAGCGGCATCGGTTCCAATACCAAATCCTGCGAATCCGAAAAATGCACCTGCATAATCGGCACCAGGGTACATCAAATTGAAACCACAGATGGCATAGGTCAATAAACCTATAATTGGTGTTAAAGTGTTTTTGTAGAGTACATTAACGGTATTTTTTGCTCTTGTGAGCCCTGATTCTAAGGTAGCAAAGCCAAGGTGCATAATAAATACCAACGCTGCACCTAGCATCATCCAAAGATTGTTGACCGTAAATAGCGCCTGGTCGGCTACTGTTTTTATTTCTTCCATTAATAACAATATTTAGAATTGAATAAATTTAATAATTGACAGGTAGGGGTTTGATACTTAAAAATAGAGGTTTCAAGATTTAAAAACCATGAAACCTCTGAAATAAACTTGCAAATTAATATTTGTAGATAAAAGCAAGACCAATGGTAGTTTGGTCTCTTCTAATTCCACCTTCATTGCTAAGATATATTGAACCAGAAGATACATCATATCTGAGCTCTGGTTTTATTATTAAATGTCCGTCTGCTAATGTTATTGGAGTTGTTAATGTTAGAGAATTGTTAGTTCTTGCAATGTATCTAACACCATTATCGTCATTAAAATGTTCTGCTCTAATACCGACACCAATCATATCAGTGATTTTGTAGTTTGCGTAAAAAGCCGCTCCATACCATCCTGGAGAAGTTTTATCTTTAAAAGCACCCTTTACTGCACTTTCAGTGGATACAGTTGCCCCACCTGCATCTACACCAATACTATCTTTAGAAGTAGTGAAAGAATAAAAACCATAAGCAGCATTCAAGCCAAAATATAGGTTGTCAGTAACTTGATATCCTGTGGTTAAATCAAATAAGTTACGTGTATAGCCTGTTCCTGCTGGAGAAAATAAATATCCTGCTTGTCCAGTTACACCAGCTCCATATCCTGAGCTTTTGTCGATTGAATTTGTTGGCAATTTAAATTGATCATCACCATAACCACCTATCCAGTTCAAATAAATATTCCAACCATCAAGTGGACTAAAGAAAACTTGAGCGACTCCAGATTTTTGAGTTTTGTAGTCATATAAGTTGTCCCAGTTGTTTACAAGACCAACCATAATTCCGAATTTATCAGAAAATGCATAATTAACTTTTGCACCCACATGATAGAAAGGACCGTTGTTAAACAGGTTAGAAAGCGAATAATTGTAATTCACTGGTGCATCAATTACTTCGTAGCCAATGTGTGTACCAAACTGACCAACAGTAAAGCTAAGTTTATCTGTAGCTTTATAAGTAAAATAGGCTTGCTTGATAGCCATAGAAGTTAAATAAGTTGCAGGGCCATAAGGAGCTCCTCCACTTGATACTGGATTTATAAAACCTGCTAATCCTGGAACGTTTCCAAAATTACCAAGAGCTGCATTTGGCCCAAAGGCTAGATCAATAACCATTTCTGATTTTGCATTAGAGTAAGCAAACTTAGTCTGCACTAATCCCAAAGAAAACTGATTGGAAGTTTTATCAAACGCTCTTGCAGCTCCTGAAGGGCCACTCACATTGTTGTAATTAGAATTTTGCATTCCATAATTGTAGTAGCTATCAATATAGCCACTAACACTGAACTTTCCCTCATCTTTTTTTGCTGCTTCTTGAGCGAAACTAAAAGCGGTTGCCATTACACCAGCCGCAAACAATAAAATTGACTTTTTCATAGAAAATGATTTAGAATAATAAATTGTTGAAAGGTTAAATTTTACACAAACATAGCCATTAAAATTAAATATACAAGCACATGCTATATTTTTTTAGCCGTATTATATTTTTTTTATACTTTTTTACAATTTATACCTACGTTTTAATGCCTGTATTCAATATTTTGTGCTAAATTAATATGAGATGAATAATATAATTTTTTTGCTAATTCATCAGCAAACACTAATATATATGAAGGGCAGCTCTAAATTTGACTACATTCTATAAAATATTTAACTTTTAAAGATTACGTCATTTAAAAGAACACCTCTTTTGAAAATAAAGCATGCTATTTGAAACATGTCTGGTAAATTGCATGATTTTTTCAATAGTATTAACCGTCTGAATCAATTTACACTCCTTTGATGTAAAGTAATTTTTAATACAAAATCTATTTGTGAATATCGTAGTTCTAGCGTCAAATGAGATTTAATTGCTTTTTTAGTATATTAAAATCTATTTTAAATATAATTCTATAAAC
>CAZMFZ010000198.1:0-2623 GCA_964565665.1 uncultured Bifidobacteriaceae bacterium
TATAATCCCCCACTCATTTATATAATGTATAATATCGAGGAACTCGACCTCAAGCTTATTTCCGAATTGAAGGATATAGCTGAAAATTTGGAAGTTAAAAACGCAAAAAAACTTTCCAAAGAAGAATTAGTATATAAAATACTCGACCAACAGGCCATAAAACCTGAAATGGTAGAAAAACCTGCTTCGTCAGGAAAATCTTCAGCCATTCGCCCTAGAACAAAATCGGCAGAGCAACTAGCAGAGGCAGCTGCTACAGCTTCCGCAATAAACGAACGCAAAAACACCCGCACGCCATTGCCGCCTAAGCAACCACAACTTGGGTTTACCGTGCAAACTGAGCCTAAAAAAGAAGAAATCATTAGCAAAGTAGATGATGATTTTGAAGAGGAAATAAAACCTGCCGATCAGCAAGACAATACGCCTGTTTTCGAAAATCTTGAAGTGTCGCAAGCACCTTTAGAAATTCGCGAACCCCGATTTGAAAGAAATAACAATGGCGGAAATGGCAATCAAGCCAAAAAACTGGGTAGAGATTTTGATGGAGTAATTGTAAATGAAGGTGTACTTGAAATAATGTCAGAAGGCTACGGATTTCTGCGCTCGCCCGATTACAATTATTTAGCTTCTCCTGATGATATATATGTATCTCCTTCGCAAATCAAATTGTTTGGCTTAAAAACAGGTGATACAGTAAAAGGACAAATACGCCCCCCAAAAGAAGGCGAAAAATATTTTGCTCTATTGAAGGTAGAAACTGTTAATGGCAAAACTACCGAAGAAGTACGTGACCGTATTCCATTCGAATACCTCACTCCCCTATTCCCTCAGGAAAAACTAAACCTTAGCACGCATCCTAATATTCTCTCGACCAGAATGTTAGATTTATACGCTCCTATTGGCAAAGGCCAAAGAGGAATGATAGTAGCACAGCCTAAAACTGGCAAAACGGTGCTTCTAAAAGAAATAGCCAATGCCATAGCCGAAAACCACCCAGAAGTTTATCTTATCGTTTTGTTGATAGATGAACGCCCGGAAGAAGTAACAGATATGCAACGCAGCGTGAAAGCTGAAGTAATTGCTTCTACTTTTGATGAGCAGGCCGAACGTCATGTAAAAGTAGCTACCATTGTGCTTGAAAAAGCGAAACGATTGGTAGAATGCGGCCACGATGTGGTGATATTGCTCGACTCAATCACTAGATTGGCAAGGGCCTACAATACAGTAGTGCCTTCGTCAGGGAAAATATTATCAGGTGGGGTAGATGCCAATGCTCTACATAAACCAAAACGCTTTTTTGGGGCAGCCAGAAACACTGAAAATGGTGGTTCACTTACCATTATTGCCACTGCATTGATAGAAACAGGCTCTAAAATGGATGAGGTGATATTTGAAGAGTTCAAGGGAACGGGGAATATGGAATTACAACTTGATCGCCAATTGGCCAACAAACGTGTGTTTCCTGCCATTGATATACCAGCCTCAGGCACAAGAAGAGAAGATTTGCTAATGACTGCCGATGAATTGAATAGGGTATGGATACTCCGCAAATACATGAGCGACATGACGGCCAAAGAAGCCATGGAATTTATGCTCGGCAAAATGAAAGGCACACGTAGCAACGAAGAGTTTTTGGCTACTATGAATGGGTAGTTATTGGTTTCGTGGGAAAAGTGCAGGGGCTAATTCTTATTTTGCTAGTTATAATACCCTTATGAGATTGGAACTATTGTTGGTTTTACTTAACCTGAATAGGCTTCCCATGGAAAATAGCTAACACCACCAGCATGTACATATAAGTATATACTGGTGGTGTTTTTCATGGCTGTTCGAGATTTGCAATCTCAAACGCCAGATAAAAAGGATTTGCAATCCTACACCAATGCTGGTTTTAATATCACATCCATCAAGCTTTGCTGTCGAATGCCGTTTACTTCGTCCTTAGTCATTCTGCGAAATTAGGGCAGAAATAGGTCAGGGGTGGGGTCTTTAATGAGCCACCTCTCACCTTCTTACCCCTCACCTCAATCACCCCTTCACCAACACCACATTCAATTTCGTCATCTCCCCACCCACTATCGAAAAGTTCACCGTCTCAGGCTTATACCCAGGCTTATTTATCGTAGCCATATAGTTGCCATCCTTCATACCCTTTATTTGAAACCCACCTTTTACACTGCTTAGCTTATTAGCCACAAGCTTTTCTACACCCGCCACTTTGGCCAAAGTATTAGTATCACTTGCTGTTTTTATCTCTATTTTAGCCTTACTTATGGCTTGTTTGTTTTCATCTACCACAAATCCCTTTAGCGCCAAGCTCCCCCCACCCAATTCTATTACCTTACGAGCATTCACGTAGCCATTATAAAATGAAGACTGTGTCTGAGCCACTATACTCAATACACTATCTATTTTTACTAGCACACTATTAGCCAAATCAAAATTCTTCCTTATCAAATCCGTTGCCTGTTTTCTTTCATTCAAAGTCAATCTTGGTTTCGGAATAGAAGCCTGATAATTAGTAATAGAAGCCAAAAAAGCAGTTTGAGTCACAGCCGTTATATTGTATGCTGCCAATGCAGCCACAATTGTATTTGCCCTATTATACAGCAACTGAGCCCTA
>CAZMFZ010000199.1:0-2585 GCA_964565665.1 uncultured Bifidobacteriaceae bacterium
CTTTTATAATTAGTGATGGCTTATTTATCGATTAATACTGTATCCCAATCTTGGGCTTTTATTTGGTCGCGCAGTGGCTCAAAGGCTATGGTATTGTCTTTTTCAGCAGAATTTATAAAGTGAGTAAATCGTTTCCTAATTTCAGGATTTGTAACAGCTTCTTTCCATTCGCATTTATAAGTATCTACCAAACCTTGCATTTCAGCTTCCCATTGGCTGTTCATTCCCAATACATCATCAATCACCACCGCTTTTAAGTAACTCATTCCGCCCTCTAGTTTATTGAGCCAAGTGGCAGTTCTAGTGAGTGGTTCTGCTGTTTTGGTATAAAACATTAGGAATCTATCGATATACTTAATGCAATCTTCTTCGCTTACATCAGTAGCTAATAATAAAGCATGCTGCGGTTTCGAGCCGCCATTCCCGCATACAAACACATTGTAACCTTTCTCGGTAGCAATAAATCCAAAATCTTTTCCTTGAGCTTCTGCACATTCCCTAATGCAACCCGAAACTGCCGATTTTAACTTATGCGGAGCTCGAAAGCCTTTGTATCTGTTCTCAATTTTGATGGCAAAGCTCACAGCATCTTGCACGCCAAACCTGCACCAAGTAGTTCCTACACAACTTTTTACAGTTCTGAGGGCTTTTCCATACGCATGGCCGCTTTCGAAACCCGCCTCTATTAATTCCTCCCAAATACTGGGCAAATCACCCACGTGAGCCCCGAACATATCGATGCGTTGCCCTCCAGTTATTTTAGTGTAAAGCCCATATTTTTGAGCTACTTGCCCAATTACGATTAATTTTTCAGGAGTAATCTCGCCTCCGGCTACTCTTGGCACAATAGAATAGGTGCCTCCACGTTGAATATTAGCCAAAAAACGATCGTTTGTATCTTGAATGGCAGGTTGTTTCAATATATTTTCATTCCACAAACTTGCCAATATAGAAGCTAAGGCTGGCTTGCAAGTTTCGCAACCATCACCTTTCCCAAATTGGTTTAAGGCTTGGTTATAATCTTGAATATGATTAATTTTGACTAAATCAAAAAGCTCTTGTCGGGTATAATCGAAATGTTCGCAGATGATATTTCGCACATATTGCCCTTCTGCTTTTAAGGTTTCGCTAATCAAATCTTTCACCATGGGGCCGCAACCACCGCAACCTGTGGCTGCTTTGGTGCATTTTTTCATTTGGTCGAATGTGGTGGCTGTACCGCTTTTTACATTTTCACAAATTGTACCTTTAGTTACCGCTTCGCAAGAGCAAATCAACGCATCATCAGGTAACGACATTATGCCATTGCCTTCCGATTCGCCCCCACGGCTGCCTAAAATCAAATCTTCTGGGTCGGGTGGTAGAATTGTTTTGTTTTTAGTGGTTTGCAAAAGCATATTGTATTGCTCTGCATCACCTACCAATATGCCACCAAGTAATTGTTTTCCGTCATTTGAAATATTCAATCGCTTGTAAATTCCTTTGGCATGGTTGGTAAATGAAATGGTTTTGCATTTGGGTTCTGATAAAAAAGGGTCGCCAAAGCTAGCCACATCAGTACCTATCAGTTTTAGTTTGGTCGACATATCGTAGCTGGCAAACTCTTTATTCATGCCTACCAAATTACAAGCCACCACATCGGCCATTTCATAGCCGGGTGATACTAGGCCATATATCATGCCGCCATGTAAAGCACATTCGCCAATGGCAAATACTGAAGGGTCGGAAGTTTGCATTTGGTTGTTCACCACTATTCCACCTCTTTGGCCTACTTCCAATCCGCACAACCTTGCCAGTTCATCTCTTGGTTTTATGCCTGCGGAAATCACCAGCATATCTACTTCTATTGAAGTTTCGTCTGCGAATCTCATTCCAGTAATACTTTCATTTCCTTCAATACATTGGGTGTTTGTGCTGGTATGAATCACCAAACCCAATTCTTCCAATTTTGATTTCAGCAGGTTTGAACCTTGTTCGTCTATTTGCCTAGGCATCAATCGAGAGGCAAATTCTATTACATGGGTTTCTTTTATACCCAAATCAAGCATGGCTTTGGCCGCTTCTAAACCAAGCAATCCACCTCCAATTACAGCACCTCTTTTTGCGTTAGTGGCCCACTTTTTCATCAAATCTAAGTCTTCAATGGTGCGATACACAAATACGCCAGCCTTTTCAGAGCCATCAATCGGGGGTACAAAAGCAGAAGATCCTGTGGCCAGTACTAAATAATCGTATCGTTCGCTTACACCATGAAATGAATGCACCGTTTTAAGAGTGAGGTCAATTTCTCGCACTAGGTCGCCAATGTGCATTTTAATTTTATTATCGAAATACCAATCAAGCGGAGCAAGTGTCAAGTTTTCTATAGTCTTTCCATCAAAATAGCTGCTCAGATGCACACGATCGTATGCCACACGTGGCTCCTCACCGAACACTATTATTTCAAAGGCATCTACTCCAGCTTTGGCTATAAGCTTTTCGCAAAATTTGTAGCCCACCATGCCATTTCCAATTACTACTATTTTCATACTGTTTAAAGCCCCCCAACCCCCGAAGGGGGAGTTTTATATTTTGTATCCAACTAG
>CAZMFZ010000200.1:0-2563 GCA_964565665.1 uncultured Bifidobacteriaceae bacterium
ATCCATTGCCTGTATCGAAAATATAAAACGAGAGCTTGAAACCTGCATCAGTTTCGATAATAAAAGTAAAAACAGCCCCAATAATATAGAGCGAAAAGACCGCTAGAAAAGTATAAAGTGCAGTAAATATCCGTTTGAGCATAATCAGACCAAATTATTTAAAAATTTTATTATTTCATCGGTTTTCAATACTAAATCTACATTTGTAATATTCAATACTGCAGTTGTCATGGTATCGATGATGCACTCTTTAGGATCTTGCACAATGGCAAAGCCTCCCCTTCCTTTCAATTTCTTCATTCCCCAAGCCCCATCTCTATTTGCCCCAGAAAGCATAATGCCAATAATTTTATTTTTATACACATACGAGGCTGTTTCAAAAGTTAAATCAATAGCCGGACGAGAGTTATTTACCATTTCTTCTGTAGAAAGCGAAATTTTGTTGCCCAATTCTATATTCATGTGGTAATTGGCCGGAGCCAAATAAACTATTCCTCTTTTTATCGTTTCTTTATCTTCAGGTTCAATAATAACTTTGCTCGATTTGATTGATAAAGCCTCTACAAATCCATGTCTAACATGTTTCAATCTATGAAGTGCCATAAATATAGGCAATTCAAATGCCGGACTAATCTCCGCTAATATTTTGGTGATTACCTGAAAACTTCCGGCCGAACCCCCTATTACAACAGCTTTAAATTGTGATTTATCTATATTTAGTTTGTCAATTGTCATTTTTAATAAGCCATTGGGAAAGGTAGATTTGGGATTGCCATCACAACTTCCCCAGTGACTTCATAATTATTCTTTTACTTTCTTAAATACTTTTTCTTCTTGGTTTACAGTAATAAATTTGCTTGCAATATCGCTCCATATCAATGTTTCTTTTGAGCCGATTACAAAATAGCTGTAGTTAAACAGGCTTTCGTGAAACATCCGAAATACATCGTTTTGCAATTGTTGGTTGAAGTAGATCAGTACATTTCTACATAGAATCAAATCGAATTTGTTGAATACGCCAGACCGTACCAAATCGTGAATACGAAAATTTACGCCTTCGACTAGAGAAGTATCCATTTTAGCAAACCCGCCTTCCTCTTTATAGTAATCGGCTATTTTGCCTTTGCCGCCATAACGAATAAAATTTTTCTCATTTACTTCAGCCATATTTTTCATTGGATACTTGGCATCTTTGGCTTTGGCAAGAATGTTGTCGTCAATATCGGTGGCCCATATTTTGCTTTTGTGTAGCCATCCATTTTCCTTCAATAATAGGCACATTGAATATACTTCTTCGCCTGAAGAGCACCCTGCATGCCAAATTTTGATGGTGTCGTGGGTGGAAAACAAATTGGGCAGAACTTTGTCTCTCAACTCCCGCCAAAGCGAAGGGTCACGAAACATTTCGGTAACGTTTACGGTAATCTCGTTGATAAAAATTTTAAAAAAAGCAGGCTCTGTCTTTAGTTTTTCATTCAAGGCAGCCATATTTTCGATCTTAAAAAGCTCAAGAACTCTTAGAATTCTACGCTTAAAAGATGAAATGGCATAATTTGAGAAATCGTAATTGTATTTTTCTTGCACTATATGACATAAATATCTTATGTCGTTAATTTCAATATCCTCAATCATTTAGGCGAAGTAGAGTGATTTAATTAATTCTCAAACTTAGACGAAAAAATGGATATTAGAGTTGCCGATTGAGAATATTTAGTACGGAAAAAAAAATATTGGATTTATTTTTGGCTTAGAAGTGATGCTTCGCCTCGAATTGCGGCTTCTCATAGAGAAAAATCATATGCCTTGAGCATACAAAAACCAAGGTTATGTGTTCAGCTTAACTAAACCAATGTCTTTTTATATTTATTTGTCACATTCAAAGAAATTGGCCACCAGCGAACTCTTACTGTCCGATTGCGAACAGTTTTGCAGATAGTCAAAACCTAATTATCGTTCATAATCAATTACTTACAATTCTGGCATGGGCTTTGGATAATAACATGGCATGGATAAAGTGCTTGCTAAGAAAAATAAACCCCCCGACAAATTGGGATTGGTGTAATTGTGGCTGCAATTATTGGGTTTGTAGTTTATAGCCTGTTCTTCGAAGATCATAGTAAACAAATGTCGGTTTCGGTTTCACAGATTACCATTTCAGAAGTGAAGAATGGGGCATTTCAAGCGTTTATTCCAGTAGATGGGGTGGTGCAACCTTTGAAAACCATTTATCTTGATGTGGTGCAAGGCGGATATGTTGAGAAGAAATTCATTGCGGGTGGAAATGAAGTAAAAACAGGCGATAGGCTGCTCAAACTATCGAACTACAACCTGATGATGTAATATGTGCAGAAAGAAACCATGATGTACGACCTAATCAACAATCTGCAATCGTTGTCAACGGCTGCAAGCCTTGACAATCGCCTTGGTTCGTGTATTCAACACAGCTGTCAATCTAAGTAGGATTGAGAAGGTAAAGTATTAAAAAAACGCTAATCCAACGGCACCCCGCTCTGTAGGAGAGGGGCTGGGGGTGAGGTTTTTTTATGATTAATGCAAAATATAG
>CAZMFZ010000201.1:0-2445 GCA_964565665.1 uncultured Bifidobacteriaceae bacterium
CATTATCCAATGCCCGGCCTTTGCCGTCCATACTAATTCCGATTTTCTCTTTTTGCAGGTAATTCACCCATTTGGCACAGGTAAACTGGCTTCCCTGATCGGAATTGACAAGCTTAGGCTTGCCATACGTTTCAATAGCGATCTGTAGCACCTGAAGGCAATTATCGGCCTCTAATGTGTTGTGCAACGCCCACCCTACCACAAATCGGCTGTGTATATCTATTATGGCAGTCAGGTACATAAAGCCCTTTGCCATAGCAATATAGGTAATGTCAATAGCCCATACCTGATTCGGGGTTTCTACCTTTATATTCCTTAACAAATAGGGTTTGATGTATTCAGCCTTCCCCAATTTGCTTAGATTCCGCTGTGGATACCGCGCCATAGTACCCATCAGCCTTAAACAGCCTTCGTACCCGCTTTTCATTTACGTGCATTCCCAGGGCAAAGAGGAAATCCTGCATCTGCAATACCCCATGGGTGGGGTGCTCAATATGCTCCTCATCCATGTAACGCATGATTTGTAGGTTCTCGTTGCTTTCTCCCCTTAGCTCGTAGTAGCAACTGCTGCGGTTTATTTCTACCAACTCGCATTGCCTGCGAATGCTTATTTGCCATCTTGCTGGATCATATCTTGTAGTTGGTGGGGAGTCCTACCTGCTTTGAAATTTTTTTAGCCAATCTCGCTCTACCTCAAGCTGCCCTATTTTGGCATATAGATGCTGCTTTTCCGCCTCCAAATCTACCTGCGCATGTTCATTATCGAAAACCGTTGTAGAACGCTCTAAAAACTCTTGTTTCCATTTGCTAATCATAACAGCATGCACTCCATGCCTTTTGGACAGTTCTGCCAATGTTTCTCTTTCCTTAATAGCATCTATGGCTACCTGAGCCTTAAAGGCGGATGAAAATTTCCTCCTGCTTACTTTCATTTTACCACTTGTTTGTTTAAAATTAAATGAAATTTTTCAACTTAACTCGTGGTCTGAATTTTAGGGAGTATTATGGTCTGTCACCTTCTCTAGCTTTGTTTATTCACAGAGTCTAAATAGGAATGCTATGTGGGGAGACAAAGCTCGGAAAAGGTTATCCAAAATTGCTATCTCAGACTTTCAACCACTTACAAACATTCCTAGTGCGAGTGCATAAGCCCCAGGTATTTTTTGTAAAAATTCCATTTTTTCGTCTTTCTCGCCTAATAACTCATCGTCAGTATTTACCAATAGGCTGTCATATTTATCGAACAAATAGTCGTTGAGAGCAACTTCGCCCTTGATTCCCTCTTTCTGCAAGGCATTTTCCAATGCTTTGAAGTATTGGTATTTGTGTCCTTCTTTCATTAAATCTTGTCTCAGAATTTTCATTCCATTGATTGCTTCCATTATTTCTTTATTGTGTTGTATTTATCACAATCAAAAAACCATGCCAATATCAAAAAAGAAGTCGAAAATCTATATCAACAAGAATTGCAATATTAATATAGTTATATATAGCACCTCTTTGTCACTATCTTTAAGTATATAAATGACGGTTGGTATATAATATTTTAACTTAATTATAGCTCAAAATTAATCTGAGAGCCATTATTATACTTTTTAATAATTTGTATTTTTTTGGTGGCATAGAAATGGTATAGCTATATATATGCATCTACTTTTAATAATATGCCAATATTCTATATATGAGAAAATCTATACATTTTCAAGCTGTGTATACAGCAGCCATCATTTTATTTCTTTTTGTTCACCATGCCTTTTATGGTCAGCAAGTTCCCTATGGATTTAGTTATCAGGCAGTAGTACGCAATGGTGTTGGGTTACCGGTAGTGAATAAAGATGTTAAAATAAAAATCTCTATATTAAAGACTGCTGCCACTGGCGTTACTATTTACGAGGAAGAACACGACACCCGCACCAATCAATTTGGATTGGTAAATTTGGTAGTGGGCCAGGGATTGAAATCGCCCGTAAGTGCTGATTTTGCTACGATTGTATGGGGTTCAGATAAATATTTTGTACAAATTGGCATATATGCCGACAATAAATGGATTAAGTTGGGTATAGCTCAATTGCAAAGTGTGCCGTATGCACTTACCGCTATCAATGCGATAGGAATTGGAAATTACAAGCTCAGCCAAACTCAGCCTACTGATAACCAAGTTTTAAAATTCAATATTATTTCGCAACAATGGGAACCTGCCACTATTTCTAGTACTGGTTCTGTTACAAATATAGAGGCACTATTTCCATTGAGTATATCAGGAAATGCTGCTACAAATCCAACTATTTCGATTCAGAAAGCTGGCACGGCCCAGGACGGGTATTTATCTGCTTCAGATTGGGCTTCATTTAATCAAAAACAAAATAAACTTTATGCTGGTGCAAATATTGTATTGAGTGGCAATACTATTATAGGATTAGCAAATTCTGTTACCAATGTAAATAC
>CAZMFZ010000202.1:0-2414 GCA_964565665.1 uncultured Bifidobacteriaceae bacterium
TACCCGAACAGCCTACTAAAATACTCTCGGAAGTAGGACTTTGGATGCAGAAAAACGGCAAAAGCATTTACGGTTGCGGAGCTAGCAATATGCCACGATATGACTGGGGCTTATTCACCTCGAATGGAAAATCACTTTTTGCCCATAAAATTTACCCTTCAATTGGGGGAATTATTCTAAAAGAGTATGCTGAAAAAGTAAAGAGAGTAACACTTCTTCACGATGGCTCAGAAATAAGAACTGAAACTACTTGGTGGGGCGATAGTTCGGGTAAAAACTTATTTATTAACATAAATACACCTTCTTATCAAACCTACACAATGCCAGATTTAAATGATACAGTGTTTGAGGTAGAGCTAAAATGATGTGAAATTATTGTTAACCCATATAAGTATATCAAACACTTGTATGGGTTTTGCATTTTTATACAAACTTCTTATCTATCAGATACTGAGCTATTTGCACTGCATTAGTAGCGGCTCCTTTTCTCAAATTATCAGATACTATCCACATATTTAATGTGTTGGGTTGGGTATCGTCTCTACGAATGCGGCCTACAAAAGTATCGTCTTTACCGTGGGCGTTTTTCGGCATCGGGTATATTTGATTTGCAGGGTCGTCTTGCAACACTACATTTTCGGTATTGGCTACAATATCTCTTACCTCTGCTAAGTCGAAATCGTTGTAAAACTCAATATTCACACTTTCAGAATGGCCTCCAATTACGGGCACGCGCACCGCTGTGGCGCTTACCTGCACAGAATCATCTCCCAAAATTTTCTTGGTTTCATTCACCATTTTCATTTCTTCCTTGGTATAGCCATTATCCAAAAACACATCAATTTGAGGTATCAAATTCAAATCTATTTCATACTTATAGGCTTTCTCGCCATCTATGCCTTTTCTCTCATTAAATAGTTGGTCTACCGCTTTTTTACCCGTTCCAGTCACCGACTGATATGTAGAAACCACTACTCTTTTTATTTTAAATCTTTTGTGAAGTGGGTTCAATACCAGCACCATCTGAATGGTAGAGCAGTTAGGGTTGGCAATAATTTTATCGTCTTGCCCAATAGTGTGTGCATTTACTTCTGGCACTATCAATCTTTTAGTTGGGTCCATTCGCCAAGCCGAAGAATTGTCAATTACAAACGTGCCGACCTCTGCAAACTTTGGGGCAAGAGCCAAAGAAGTGCTTCCACCTGCTGAAAAAATGGCTATATGTGGTTTTTTTGAAATGGCATCTTCCACACTTATTACTTTATATGGCTTTCCCTTGAAATATATTTCTTTCCCGATAGACCTTTCTGAGGCTACAGGATAAAACTCCGTTACAGGAATATTTCTTTCCTCCAATACTTTCAACATTTCACCGCCTACCAAGCCGGTAGCGCCTACAAGTGCTACTTTCATATTTATATTAAATTTATTGATACTTGAAAAATAAGTAAAGGCAATATTTAACACAGACTTTACTTACCTAACTTTTAATTTTCCTATTTTTAAACTTGAGTTTTAAAAAAGGAGTGCAAAGTAAATAAATAATTCACAATGGTGCATCTTATTAAATCAATTGGCATTTTTCTTTTTGTAGTGAAGGCAATAAACATAAATGCTCAGTTTGAAGACGATTTTGCAGATGGCGACTTCACTAATAATTTGGTTTGGAGTGGTACCACAAGCCTGTATAATATAAATGAAGCGGGGCAATTGCAATTGAATGCTAAAAGTGCTGGCACAAGCTATCTGGTCATGGTTTTACCATTATTGAATTTAGATAATGTAGAATGGAATATTTCAGTTAGGCAAAATTATGCTCCTTCCAACAGCAATTTTTGTAAAATATACTTGGTGTCGAATACTGATAATTTGGACGCTACTTCTATAAATGGCTATTATTTGCGGCTGGGACGAGTTTTAGCAAGTGATGTGGTAGAGTTTTATCGACAATCAGGCGTAATAAACACCTCCGTTGCGGGCACTTCTACCAGCATTGCTGCAGCCCATAACATAGATATAAAAGTAAAAAGAGATGCTTTTGGGGAATGGGCAATATTCGTAAAAACGGCAACAGACTTGAATTTTGGCGCTGCACAAGCCGTTTTTACAGACAATTTCTACAATAATTCAGCGTATTTTGGCTTTCAAAATAACGTAACAGCTTCAAATATTAAGAATTTTTATATAGATAACATCTACATAAATTCCCCTTTCGACAGTGCTGCACCCACCATTTCTAGTTTCACAATTGAAAATGGGAATGCAATAAAAATTGATTTTAACGAAAGACTCAAATTGCCCATTTTAGGTAAATATGGCAGTTTTAGTTTGCCCAATAATAACGTAGCAAACACAAGTTTGCTAGGTACTTCTCTACTGATTGAATATGAAAATACATTTAAAACAAATAATTC
>CAZMFZ010000203.1:0-2404 GCA_964565665.1 uncultured Bifidobacteriaceae bacterium
CATTCTACATTTGCAAACTATCAATTAAAAATAAATAAAATATTTTAGGTGATAATTGATGATTAACAACCTCAATTGATTTCAACTTACTGGTTATCAATATTTTATGGGAAATTATTGTGTAAATTCTAGCAACAACATTCTAAAAACTCCACTATATTTCAAAAAATTCTTAGGTTAACATCAACTATAATTCAGTGGCCAGTAATACAGCTTGGAAAATTTTAGATATTAATGAATAAAGCCTTATACATAAAAGCAGATATATTGAGGTAATTGATATTTCAAAACTTCACCCCAAAAGCCTTCAAATGCTGTTTGATAAAGTTTTTAGCACTCTCCTTCACATTAGTTTTTAAGTGTTTAGCTCTGCTATCTTCTGGGCGGGCTTTGAAGATGGTATCATTGTAATTGTCGTTTTGCTCACCAGGTTCATTAGTATAAAAATAGGTATAGAACGATTTTCTGTTTGTTCCTTCTGGGGGATTTATTTTACCATAGCCATGATACGATTTGCCTGTAGTAGCAAAAATTATGGCTCTATTAAAGTCTGGACGCACTTTTTTCACACATTCAGTCATATCTGCATTCCACAATTCGGTATGACCTGCCCATTCATCTTTCCAATCTTTGTTAAAAAATATTAAAAGATTAAGCCTGCGATACACATTGGCCAAATGGTGCATACTAAAATCAATATGAATATCAAGAAAACTGCCAGCTTTTCCTTGGTGGAGACCCGAACCCATGGCATCGTCTGTCACAAATACATTTTCAATGCTAGTGATCTGGCTGATGAAATGATTGAATTCAAGAGAGGAAACTTCTCTTCTTAACTCTGTAAATACTGCATCAAAATCTTCAAAGTTCGAGCCTTCGGCTTTTTTCTCATTTAGTCCATCGTATTTTTTATTAAAAAGCTCGTAAGCGGGGAATTTTTCATTGAGCAATTCTGCAATATCAGCCTTTAAAAAATTATCAATAACTAAGTGTTTGTAAGGCTGGGCATTGATAAATTCATTTTTTAATTTATCAATAGTATTTTGTTCAAAAAGTATTGGATTGATGAATTTCATAATAAAAGCCCTCAGTTTCCCTATAGAGGATAAAGTTAAATGGTATTCAAAGCAGGGTTTCGATGAATATTTATTAGATGTTCACTTGTGTTTGGGATTCAAAATTAGTTTAATTTTGAATCTCATACCTATAATTTGAAGCTATTAGGATTAAGTTTTTGTTTTTTCTGCTGCCTGGTTTTATGTAAAAGCCAATCGAGAGCATCAAAATGGAATTTTGAATACCAATATGATGCAAACCCAACCGTAAAATGCCAATATAAGGTCTGGGAAATGAATGATAGCTTGAGAATATATTTCAAGCTGACATTTAACCCACAATATGCCAAATCCCAACAGCTGCATAAAAGGTATGTTTGGAACTTTGATTACAGAATAACCTCCAGCTTCGATACCAAAACCAATATATTTGAAAACGCATTTTCTTCAAATAAATATCAGATATCAGAAAATGAATATCTTTTTTACTTTGAAATTCCGAAAATAAGGGAGACAAGTGCTTATTTGTTTCTTGCTTATTTTCAAGACGAAAAAGGCGAAGTATATATTCAAGATATGCCTTTGAAAATAGTGGAAAAAGAGCTATTTTCCGAACACTTGCTATTTGAAACCGACAATATCACTCCCATTTTCAATCATTATATACAGAAAAAAGATACCTTTTTAGTCAGGTCAGCTTTTGATAATGATAAAATTCCAGTGCATTATTTCAGGTATAATTTTGCTGCCGCTTTGCCGCCAATGGCTTCAGTAAATACTGGTGATCAAGATGTAAAGCTCACACCTGATACTACTTTTGTATTTCAAAATAAAAGTTTAAATACCCCATTAAAGAAAGGTAATTATTTCATTTCATCAATTCAGCCACATAAATTTTATCATTATCTGGTCACTGAAAATCGGTTCCCTAAAGTTTCTAAAACCAAAGAATTGATAGATCCTATCATTTATATAGCTACAGATGATGAGCGAAAAGCAATGAGAAACACCCAAAAACCAAAAGTTAAATTGGATGATTTTTGGCTTTCATTGGGTCAAGATAAAGATTTCGCCCGCAGGATGATAAAGAATTACTACATAAAAGTACAGGAAGCAAATTCACTATTTACCACCTATAAGGAAGGATGGAAAACGGATATGGGATTAATTTATATTATTTTTGGCAAACCAGACCAAGTTTACAAACAAGACTTGAAAGAAACTTGGAAATATAAAAGCAAATCAAGTGTTCCGGCTTTAAGTTTTATATTTAATAAAAGGATAAACCCATTTGGTGATTATTTTTTTGAGTTGCAGAATTCAGAAGAGTATGCTAATGTGTGGTACAA
>CAZMFZ010000204.1:0-2366 GCA_964565665.1 uncultured Bifidobacteriaceae bacterium
CCCTTGGAAGTGGCAATTTCATTTATTTTAAAAATACTTTTTATAATGTATCTGGAAATGTAGGCACATATTCGGGTGCTGGCAAATTGTACGGCACAGGCAAATTTGTATTTGGCGACACTATTTACAATGAATCTGGTAGTCTATTTTACGGAGACAAAACTTCTGCTGAAATTGTAGGTAACGATACTGTTCGTCTGCTAGGAAATGCAGATAGCATTTATATTTCAAAATTATACATCAATCAACCTTCCGGATCGGTATTTAAGTTAGGTATGAAGATTACAGTAAATTCAATACTAGGCTTTGCTGGAGCAAATACTGGCAATATTTTACTCAATGGCTATGATATTAGGCTATTGGACGATGCAAACCTAGTAGGAGAAACAAATACAACTAGAATTTACGGGAAATATGGAAAAATATGGCAAGGGTTTATTCACAATTCAACCTTAAACAATTTCGGAGGCTTAGGTTTTGGATTCAATACATACCAAGCCTTGGGAGATTGTCGTATTGAACGAGGGCATGCCATGCAAGCAGGGGTGAGCGATACAGGAAGCATACTTCGCCATTATAATTTCTATGGAAATGGGGCATCGCCCGCAATTACGGTGAACGGTTCCTATTTCAACTATCTTGATAATGAGAATAGAACCCTCAATGAAAGTAGGTATGGCATATATCGAGGGGCTTTGGGGTTGAATTGGAGAAGCTTAAGAGGCATAAATAATACTGTGGCAAATAATGTAATATTGAATAACTTGCAGTTAAGCGACACCACTTTGCGATTTACACTGTCGCATTCTGAATGTGACAATCCTTTATCTACAGGTGTTCTTTCAAAAGAATATTTCCTTTGCAATGGCTTGGGTTTACCACTTCAAACCACATTAACCGGTGTAGAAAGCAAATGGAGTGTAAGTACAATATTGGGATGGAAAATATTGAGCCAAAACAACTCTATTTCAATTGATAGTCCAGGCATATATAGTTTGCTATGTATAGATGCCAGAGGCTGTGAAGGGTATTCTGTATTCACTGTAATCGGAAAAGCATTACCAGTTGCCAATTTTAGTGCCGTACCTACTTGTACGGGAATGAGCATTCGATTTAAAAACAACTCTTCTATTGCCGGAATAGCAAATTTATCTTACAAATGGAATTTTGGCGATACACGTTCATTTGCCGATACATCTAACTTAGTCAACCCTAGTTACTTGTATACAAATAGCAATAAATACTTATTGTCTACTTACAACGCCACCCTTACCGTAACTTCTGAATTTGGCTGCAAGGCTTCTTACACAAAATCGGCAACTATATTTCCCTACCCCAAAAGTGATTTTACATTTTCAAATATCTGCCCCGATCAAAATGCCTTGTTTAAAAATTTAACTACCATAAGTGGTGGATATATTATTTCTGATTATACTTGGCAATTTCATACTGGAGAGATAATATTTGATAATAGGACTGTTACAGGTCCGGTACTTTCACCTATTAGAAACTACACATCACCCGGTTTGTATGCGATTAAGCTAATAAGCACCTCCAACACTTGCAAAGACACCGTTACAAAAGAAATTACTGTTTATCCAAAGCCGAGTGTTAGTTTCTCGGCAAGCAACGTATGTGAAGATGCCAATTTACAACTAAGTAATACTACTTCGCTTGCAGGAAGTAGCTTGAGTTACGTATGGGAATTTGGAAATGGGGCCACTTCTACCCAACGTTTGCCGCTTTATAGCTATGGTAATTACGGCAATTATACAATCAAGCTTATAGCCACATCCGACAAAAACTGTAAAGATTCCTTTTCAAAACCTATTACTATTTACGACAAACCCAATGTAGCTTTTAACGCACCTTCGGTATGTGTAGGTACACCGGTAGATTTTCAAAGCACCACCACAGCCAACTATGGCTCACTATTGTATAATTGGACCTTAGGAAATAGCTCAACCGAAACCGCCACATCATTTACATTCATCTATTCTGTAGCGGGTACTTATGCTGTAAAACAAGTAGCCACTACAAGCTACGGGTGTAGCGATTCTATAATTAAACCAATTGCAATTCATCCAAAACCAAAAGCCTCATTTTCATTGCAAAATACCTGCCCCAATACAGTTATCAACTATCAAAACACTTCGGGCATAGCTTCGGGTACGCTTTCATATATTTGGAAATCTAATAATGCAATATTTTCAAATGCACAAAATCCATCTGAAATAAAATCAAATTCCGGCAACTATTCCATCTTCTTGAAAACCATTTCAGACAAAGGTTGCTCAGACTCCACTTTTAAAACACTTACCATTTACACCATTCCTGCCATAAACCTTTCCGACAGCATATCTACT
>CAZMFZ010000205.1:0-2346 GCA_964565665.1 uncultured Bifidobacteriaceae bacterium
TGTAATTATATTGGTTTTCAAGTCATATTTTTTTAAGTTTGGAAACAAATACGGTTTAATATTTCGCTCTACATATATGTCAAAACTTAAAAATATCATTAAGCAGTTATCTGATAGTGATTACCAATCTATTTTTAGCACCTTAATGGACAATAGTGCTGAAAAATCGGCTATGTTGCTCAAATATTTAAAGGAAAAGCTGCTAAATGATGCTAAAATAATGGCGGAACTGGATGTGAATCCAAACGCATATTATACGCTAAGATCGAGGCTAAATGAAAAGATTGAAGAATACCTTGTGCAGCAAATGGAAAGCCCCAAGACTGATATTTTGAAAAAAGTAGCAAGTATTAATGAGATGATGTTTACAAAAAAACGAACCATTGTGCTGGCTACACTCAAAAAATTAGAGAAGGAACTAATTGACTTTGATTTATCGAGCGAGCTAACGGTTGTGTATAAATCGCTCAAAAAGCTTAATGTGAACACTGGCGACCACTATACATATTCACAACAATACAATAAACATATTGCCTACACGCTAGCTCTAGATAAAACAGAAGACATACTGGCTGAATATTTTAAAAAATTCGGCATTTATTTCTTAACCGCAGAAGATGAAATAAAAGAGGAGTTGAGTTTATTGCTAAATGAGGTTAACAATATGGCAAGATTGTATCAATCGCATAGATTGTTTGTATACAATTGTTGCATTAGTATTTTTCACAAGCTGTATGTGGATGAAGAAACCAAAATATTGAGTCTTAAACTAGAGGAAGAGTTGCAGCTAGAACTCTCAATTGAGGAAGCCTTTGAACAAATTGATTTGTTGATGGAAACTTATGCCTCTGACCAAAATTACCATCATTTGCGATTGGTATTTGATTACCTAAAGCTACTTTATCTTGAAAAAGACAAAGGCGGACGTAGAAGCGACAAATATTTTGATGATGTAAGTGAGTATATTTCTATATTTCTATCTAACTACAGCCTTTACACTTTCCCCGGCATGTTTTTGCTCTCAAAAATTGACAGAGACGTGAGAGACAGCACCCCAAATAATGTGCTTGATAATTATAAGGAGATTTTCGGAGATTTTGAAAGTGACTCAAATGATTTGCCAAAATCTATAATAATTAACTTTTATAAATCTTTCACCTATTTTAATGCGGAGAAATTTGAGCTTTGCTCAAAAACTATCAATAATATATTGAGTGAAATCAGCATGAAAAAATACCAAGAAACATTGCTTGAGCTAAAAACTTTTCTAGCTCTGCAGTATTGCTTGATGAATGATTTCGATTTATTTAATCAATTGATGAGTAGCATTCAACGCCAAATAAGAATGATGGGGAAAAAGCGACTCGAACACATTGTATTGCTTTCTAAAATAATGAAGGTATCGCTAGGCGTGGGTGCCAACAGACAAAAAGCTGCTAAAATAAAAATGCTCTCTGCCAAGCTAAATATGGATAAGATAAAGCATTTTAGTCCATTTAAGTATATCAATTTTAAAGATGAGTTGCTTAATAAAATGAGTTTGTAGCTTAGTAATAACAGAGGTTTGGAATAATTACCAAACCTTTATTTTTTAAAAGACATTTTTCTAGACCTTGATTCTTCCCAATACGGCTTCTACTAGATAATCTTTGCTTTTTTCTAATGAAAAAATATCAGTCTTTAGCTCTAAACTCGGGTCTAAAGGCGCTTCAAATGGAGAATCAATCCCTGTAAAAGATTTTAGTTCGCCTGCACGGGCTTTTTTATATAAACCTTTCACATCTCTCTGCTCGCATATTTCTAAAGGAGCGTTGATATAAACTTCGTAGAAATCATTAACTCCGATTATTTTTTTGGCAATGGTTCTTATTTCTTCTGTGGGGCTAATGAATGAGCAAACCGTAACTATGCCACAGTTCAAAAATAATTTGGCAGTTTCAGCTGCCCTACGAATATTTTCTAATCTATCGGCTTCAGAAAAGGAAAGGTTGCTGTTGATGCCAATACGCAAATTGTCGCCATCAAGCAGTTGCGTAAGAAAGCCCAGACTATACAATTCGGCTTCTACTGCCTTTGCAATAGTACTTTTGCCTGAGCCTGATAAGCCTACCATCCATATCACTATTCCTTTTTGGTTTAGTAGGGCTTCTTTGTGGTCTCTATTTAGAATTTTATCAAAAATCGGATGAATGTTTTCTTGAATCATATTATTGCAAACTTAGTAATTGGTTGGAAAATATATGCCTAATGGCTAGCATTGTTTTAGCCCTCAGGAAGTAGATTTCATAATCTCTACATTATATATATATTTTGTATTTGATGTTATTTTAAATGTCTCACTTATTC
>CAZMFZ010000206.1:0-2328 GCA_964565665.1 uncultured Bifidobacteriaceae bacterium
TAATTCTGTGTTAGTAAAATTTTTCATTTTCATAATTATTTATTGAAAGTGGGGAGTTTAATAATTATAAAAGTTATACTGCTAAAGAAGCAATTAATTTAGTAGCACCTTATAATACAATTGATCCTAATAATTATTCTTTATTTTTTTCGGATGCATGCACTGATTACACGAAAAAGTTTTTTAGAAAAAAATCTGTTCCATTTCCTTATAGAATTGAAAGTGATGCGTGTGTATATGACCCGAATGCAAGAATAAATTCACAGGCTAGAAAGGAATCAACCTTTAATCCTGTGTTTGTAGAAAGCAGATGTACAAATCCAGACTTTAATAAAAACATATTTATTGATGCTTCTACTAGTGCCACTAACAGAGACAAAGTAAATGAAGTTGCCAATCGCCCATTGGTAATAGCATTTACTATAACAGAATACGATGCGAGAAAACAGTATTTTATAAAAGTTGAAACTGAAGGTGGCGTGCTAATTGATAAAGTAAAAATTGCCAAACCGATTTCTGAAAATGATAATCAGCAAAAAGTCAAATACTATGAAACAAATGGGAATGCACTTGAGGGTACAGTTTTAACTAAAATATACAATAACTTAGAAGGTTCATTAGAGATTACTTTATATTATAACTACACTGATAGTAGGGGAATTACAACTACAGCTACAATAGGAGCTCCAGTTAATGTTAATTCTAAAGTTTCACAAAATTATCCAACATACTCAGTTCCTACGCTAAACCCAGTGGACTCAAAAACTTCTTCTGAGCGTTTATATAATATTCGATATAATATCAACAGTTGGATCGATTTTTCAAAGACTGAAATTAAGGAGAAAGTAGCTTCGGTATTTAATGACGGAGGATTGGCAAGCAATATATTGGAAGCCCATGTAAGACCTAGTTTTACCCCTCTAAAAATTACAGATAAAGACAAGCTTGATTGGTTGATTGATAGCGAAGGTAATATTCTTATCGAATGGCAGGCATTAGAAGAATTAAATCGCAACCAAGCCTATGGGATTGACTTTATAAAACTAGCGATGGAAGACTGGGCACTGAGCTTGGTAGCAAATTTTGCTGACTACGATACTGACATTACTGTAGCCAAAGGTACTTGCAATACTGGTGATTCGAAAGAGTGCGAAATAAGAAATAATATCTTGGGGCTGGCAAAGATCAGAGACAAATTAAAGTTCGAAAATTTAGCCTATTTACTTACGGTAAATAAAATAAAAGTAGTAAACACCAATTCAGAATACAATCCACAATCTGGTGTATACAATAAAACTATGACGCAGTGGCAAACCATTGCTGATGCTTATGTGTTCCTTGTAGCACAAGCTGGTGCGGAAGACCAAGTAATAAATGGGCTTTTGAATACTACACGTGGTTATACCTTTCGAAACTCCACATTTAATGCCTCCGGCAGCCTCGTTTTTGATGTACCCCCAGTTTGTGTAGTATTTCGAAATGCTTTTGCTAGTATGAATGGGTATCCAAACAATGCAGGGTGGTCGAATGCTGATATAAACGATATAATGTTGATGACAGCCTGCCACGAACTTGGGCATGGATGGAGTATTGATATGAATGAATTGCGGTATTCCAATACAGATGCAAGACTATCGCATAATTACTATTGCAATGGCGAAAACAAGGAATATTGTATTTTCAGGTATATCGATCCCAGTTCACTCAGCAATGGTTCTAGTGTAAATTTAAAGCCCTTAATAGACTATACTAACAAGCAGAGGGAAAATTATTCTTTTTGCGAAGGCCACAAACAAATATTGATTAATAGGCTTTGTGTACAAAATCCAAAAAACGAAGGAGAACAATGAAAAAAAATATAATGCTAAGTCTTTTTATTGTAATTACATTTTTGGTATCTCAGGCTCAAAATGACATTGAGGTAGAGATTGATAAGTATCATTTTGAGGAGATGAATGGTAATGCAAAATTTGGCCACCGACTTGATTTATATATTAAAAATAATTCCAAAGATACCATTTCTATTTGCCGGAATATGAAGCTATTCACCTACAAGCTAGTAAAAGACAGTCTGTCTTTTAAGGCATCAAAAGAGGGAAATGAAGTCATTAACAGGAAAGCAGGAAGATACCAATATTTAAATGAAGATATTATTGTCAAATGGAAGGCTTACGACATATATGCTAATACTACCCATTGCGACTCGATAACATGGATAAATCATTTTATGCCTGGCAATAAGATAAAATTAGCACCTAAACGATATAATAAGGTTGAATTATACTTACCATCCAACTATATTAATAATTATCGTATTGGACTTGATAG
>CAZMFZ010000207.1:0-2311 GCA_964565665.1 uncultured Bifidobacteriaceae bacterium
GATAGCCAACTTATACGTTTGCAAGGCGAGCTTTCTCTAAATCCAAAAAAGAGTTTTAAGGTAGACCTAGAAAACTTTAGAACCCAAAACCTAAATAAAATATTTAATAAAAAAATGGATGGAACTATTGAGGGTTTTCTCACCATACAAGATTTTTATTCTGAAATCAAAATAAATAGCAATATCAAAGCCAATGACCTGAAAATAAATAAGTTATATATCGGAAATATTAGCGGAAAATCGCACTGGGACAATCAAAATAGAAAAATTGATTTGAATATGGATGTGGAGCGATATGGCAATAAAATGTTTAGTTTATACGGCAACTACACCCCCGGCTTGCCAAATAAAGAAGAACGGCTGAATATTGTTGCCATATTAAATAAAACTAATCTTGTGGTTTTTGAGCCTTTTATTAAAGATGTATTGTCTGATTTACAAGGCGATGCCTCAGGCTTAATCACGCTTAGGGGCAATCTGTCACATCCTATTATAAATGGTGAGATAGACATTGATGGAGGAGCATTGAAGGTCAATTATTTGAATACAACGTATTATTTTGATGAAAAAATAACGATGAATCCAACCGGATTCGTACTCAATAATATTGTGCTTGACGACCACAATGGCGGTTTGGCAGTGGTTGAAGGCGGTATATTTCACAACAATTTCAAAGATTTTAAAATTAGAATTGAAGGGGAATTTAAAAATATGGATTTACTCAATACTACAGCCAAAGACAATGAAATTTACTATGGTGAGGCCAAAGCCACAGGCAATTTCTCTTTGAAAGGTAATTTCAATGCCATAGATATTAACATGAGAGCTTCTGCCTTGCGAGGTACAAATTTTTACATTTTATATAATGCAGCCTCAAATACCGCAGGACAGTCGTTTATAAAATATTCCAGTTCTAGAAAAGGGCAAATTAAGAAATTGAAATTTACTGACACGAAATCAAGTGATTTTAAAGTAACAGCCGATTTAAATATCGATATTACTAAAGATGCTTATGCTGAATTTGTACTTGATAAAAATACGGGCGATAAAATAGCCGGGCATGGCGAAGGACGGATACGTATGGCATTCGATTCGGAAGGGGATTTCAGTATGGTTGGCGACTATAATTTTTCCAGAAACAGCTATTATCTATTCACTTTTTTAAATGTCATCAATAAAAAATTTACCATTCAAGAGGGGAGTAGGGTAGAATGGAATGGCGATCCTACTAATGGCCTTTTAAATGTAACAGCACGATATGAAGACAGAATTCCACTCAATCCATTGGTAGATTCGGTACATTGGAGTGTATCGGGCATTCGCACACCCTATCCTGTTGCCACAATTCTGAATTTAAAAGGCGAACTTTCGAAGCCTGAAATCACTTACGATATTAAAATTTATAATTACCCAGCAGCCATTGGTAGTGTACCTCTTTTTGGCTATGTGTCGGCTTTTGAAAATAAAATCAAAAACAATGTAAATGAAATGAACACCCAAGTATTCAGTTTATTGGTTTTTAGGCGATTTTTATACGGAACATCAGGTTTGGAAGGGGCAGCAGGCAGCACGGTGAGCGAATTACTCACCAATCAATTGAGCCAAATAGTATCGGAGCTTGATAAAAATTTGCAAGTAGATTTGCGAATGAATGGCTTCGATAGAGGTGCTATAAACTCAATGCAAGTACGCATAAGCTACGAATTACTCGATGGCAAAGTGCGTATTACTCGAAGTGGAAGCGTTACCAATTCACAAAGTCAGGCAACTACTTCCAGCATTATTGGCGATATTTCAGTAGAATATATGCTCACAAACGATGGCAAGTTCCGATTGAAAGGTTTTACTAAGCAAAATCCTAATGCACTGAGTATCAGCTCTGGATCACAGGGGAACTCATCAACTGGAGCAAGCATTATGCACACTACCAGTTTCAATACTTTAAATCCATTCGACAAGAAAAAGAAGAAAAAGAAGACTGACAAAAAAACTATTCTTCAATAAATAAACAAAGTGTATCAGTATAAAAAGTGTTGCACAATCAGACTATTATTTTACATTTGCAACATAAAATATGTAGAATGAACAAAAAATTATTTCTGAACTTGTTGGCTAATCTCTATCTCTTAGATTGAGACAGCTTGGGCTTTAGAAATATTTATACCTATAAAAATATCTGAGCCCAACACAGTGTGTTGGGCTTTTTTATTATCGTTCCCAACCCGAATGGGGCAAACAAGGAAAATAAAAAATTATTAATATTGAAATTCAGCCTTTTAACAGAATAAACTTAAATATAGCATTTATAAGA
>CAZMFZ010000208.1:0-1470 GCA_964565665.1 uncultured Bifidobacteriaceae bacterium
AATTCTGATGCACGCCTTCCTTTTTCATTGTTTTGAAACACAAGTTCAGCATTGGCAATAAGTAGCTCATCGGCTCGCTTTCCTTTTTCATCATTCTGAAAAGCAAGTTCCTTATTAGCAATAATTAATTCTGATGCCCGTTTTTCTTTCTCTGCATCTTGAAACACAAGTTCAGCATTGGCAATAAGTAACTCATCGGCTCGCTTTCCTTTTTCATCATTCTGAAAGGCAAGTTCCTTATTAGCGATTATTAATTCTGATGCCCGGTCTACTTTTTCTTTATTTTGAAATACAAGTTCCGCATTGGCAATAAGCAACTCATCGGCTCGCTTTCCTTTTTCATCATTCTGAAAGGCAAGTTCCTTGTTAGCAATGATTAATTCTGATGCACGCCTTCCTTTTTCATTGTTTTGAAACACAAGTTCAGCATTGGCTATCACTAGCTCTTCGGCTCGCTTTTCTTTTTCTTTATTTTGAAACACAAGCTCTGCATTGGCTATCACTAGCTCTTCGGCCCGTTTTTCTTTTTCTCCATTCTGAAAAGCTAGTTCCTTGTTAGCGATGACCAGCTCTTCCGCCCGTTTTTTCATTTCCTCTTTTTGAAAAGCCAGCTCTTTGTTGGCATAAAGAAGCTCAATTTCAAATTTTTTATTGGATGTAATATCTCTAGCAATTTTTGATATGCCTATTATGTTGCCAGCGCGATCTTTCACGGGAGAAACCGTCAGCGAAACATGAAAATCCTCTCCATTTTTCTTAGTTCGCAACGTTTCGTAATTCTCGATGGTTTCGTTGTTGCATATTCGATCAAAAATCTTTTTTTCCTCTTCAATGTAATCCTTGGGAATTATCAAAGAAATAGGCTTGCCTAATAATTCGCTTGCTGTGTATCCGAACATTTTTTCACCACCCATGTTCCAGCCATTGATAGTTCCATCTAAAGACCTGCCAATAATGGCATCGTTTGAAGATTCTACGATGGCAGCCAGAAGCCCAATATATTCTTCTTCTTTTTTGCGTGAATCTGGCCCAACTGCATTGATCGATTCTTTATCCATTTTTTATTCGAGTTTAACAAATGAAGTTTATTGGAGTCAATAATTACTTTTTTGTTTACACGCTGCTTTTAGAGTAAAATCTCTTTATCAAGATTTTGCGGTTATTTGTAAATTTATACAATTATTACGGCCTATTTTTATTTAATAAAAATGAGAGGCTAAGCAGAGTTATTGGCTGCTGCCTTTTATTGGTGATTAGCACAGCACCACCAACAGACTGTTATTTGCAAGTTGTTAAATAAATCAAAATAGAACAATGTATAGGAGCAATAGAATATTAGCATTTGGTAGCACTGGTTAGAAATATTCAATTCTAATGTTGGAATTGCCTAAAAACAATTGGAAACACTCAACTCCAATGTTGGAATTGCCTAAAAACAATTGGAAACACTCAACTCCAATGTTGGAATTG
>CAZMFZ010000208.1:1570-2301 GCA_964565665.1 uncultured Bifidobacteriaceae bacterium
CCTAAAAACAATTGGAAACACTCAACTCCAATGTTGGAGTTGAATAAAAACAATTGGAAACACTCAACTCCAATGTTGAAGTTGAATAAAAACAATTGGAAAGACATAACTATTGAAGTAGAGTTATATATTTTGTATAATCTAATAGATTCTAGGCTATACAAATTTCCATTTGCTAATCTAAAACATGGCAAACTTTTAAGAATATTTCATTTTTTATTTTGAATAATAAAGTATAATTATATTTTTGCTGTATTATTTTACCTTTAATCCTATCGTTATGCGTGATCTCAGATCTTATTTCAGTAATCCTTTTTTTAATATCAAGTTCGGATTTTTAATTCGCCTTTTATTTGTGAAAGACTGCCTGAAAAGGCTTCAGCAAAACAGCCCTGGAGCTGCGTTTGCTCCTTTAATTACCCAATTGGAAAATGCCATTGCCCCTTTTGAAATAGAGGTTCGCAAAATGGACACAAATGAACAAAAGTATTCTACAGCCACAGTAGAGGAAGTAATCGCATTGTTTATCAGTGCTGGCCAAGACTTGAATTCATTTACATCCTATAAATATGGAAAAAATGGGGCAAAGCTTGGCTTATTTTTTCCTAAAAAGATGGCTGAATTATACAAAGCCGGTAGAGAGGATATAAGCATGATTGTGGCTAGGTGGAAAAAAGCTATTACCGACAATATTGCCGACTTTAGCAATGAGCAAGACTTAGTAGACAAAA
>CAZMFZ010000209.1:0-2261 GCA_964565665.1 uncultured Bifidobacteriaceae bacterium
AAACTTGATATTTATTAAAATCGACTATCACAATGTTGCTTATATTTTCAGATAAGAAAGTTCTAATTTTGAAACCATAATTGGCAGTAAGCCATTTATTGGAAATAATGAAATGATTAAAGGCATATTCATTCCCTATTTTTTTTGCCAATTCTAGAAACAGGCAATATATGTCTGCATTTTTTGTAAAAGTTTCAAATCCACTTAATGAAAAATAATTTTGTATGTCGCTCTCCATTGTCGAAATTGAAAAATAAGGTGGATTTCCAATCACCACATCAAAGCCCGCAAAATCGCCATTATCATTTAGCACTTCGGGAAATTCAAAACGCCATTCAAAAGCGTTTTCAAAAATTTTGTTAGCTTTTATTTCTTCATTTTGTATGGTTCGCTTATTAATTTCACTTTCTAAAAATCGTGTTCGATCTTCAAAATCCTTCTTTTCTGGTTCTGTTTGGTCAAATATTTTCTTTTGATTTAAATGAATAAATAGCAAGCCCGATAGTTCATTGAGCTTTTTTATTATTGGGTCGTTCTTATTTATTTCGTTTCTAAAATCCGATTTGATGTTGGCAATAAGCCTTTCCATTTCTCTTTTTTGCTCCTTATTTTCAGCATTTCGGTAAGTATCTACGGCTATACGATACATATCAATACTCCACTTGCTTTTTTTAAGTGCTTGGCTCAAATCAGAATCAATGGCAAATCGGCTCACCAATGAGTTTCCGCATTTTATATTGATGTCAATGTTAGGTAGTGTTTCAAGAGCTGTAAAATTGCTTTCAGGCGTGTAGTAAGCATTTTTAAGCAACTCAATCCAAAGCCTCAAACGGCAAATTTTTACTGAGTTCGGATTAATATCTACGCCAAAAAGGCAATTTTCAATAATAGTTTGCTTTTCATGGAAAAGTGCTTCTTGTATTCGCTGTCTTTCACTCACCGATGTAACTGTGTGCTTAAAACTGTCTCCACCAAAAATGTATTTGGTGGTTTTTTCCGTTCTTGGCTTTGGGGCAATGTAGTAATGTTCTTCGTCTGTTTCTTTGTCCGTAATATACAGTGCATCATTAACCACATAAATAGAAACTTCTCTAAGCCTTTTTCCACTTCTGTCTGATAAAATCCCTAACTGGCTTTTTACAGCAATCATTTCATTGAGGGCCGAGACTAAAAAATGTCCAGAACCTACCGCTGGGTCACAAATCTTAATACTATTGATTATTTCATTTGCCTTTTGTCTAGTAATTTTCTGAGGTATCAAATCATAAATGTCTTCTATGGAAGCTATAATTCCCCCTTCGGGGGCTAGGGGGCTAAACTTCTGCACCACAGCTTTGCGAATCGTTTCACGGCACATATACATGGTAATGAAACCTGGTGTAAAGAATGAGCCGTCTTTATAGCCGTTAATTTTCTCAAAAATCAGGCCAAGAACAGAAGCGTTGATGAGCGATTTATTTTCTTCTTGAATTTCTTCTGCGCCTTCACTTGCAAAGTCATAAGCATTTAAGAAATCAAATAAATATTCTAGGGTTTTTATATTTCCCGTACGCTTTTTTCCTTGGTCGTTTTTGAGGACTGTGTTCGAAATAACAGGGATCGATTTATCAGCGTTTAAGTTGCTGATGAATAGCGTTACTTGCTCTATTTCTGTGGGTTCAAATAGCGAACTATTTAAGTAAGGCACTTTTTCAAATGCCTTTTTTACATCCTGGTTTCTTTCGTCATACCTACGAGCCAACACTTGAAAAAACAAACTGTTGAGGTCGTCATAAGATGTGATTTTTTCAATATTCAGAAACGAATAAGAATTACTAGCGTTCCCACTTTGACCAGACGATTTATTATAACTAATGAGTTGTGCTTCTAATAATTTGAGAAACAAAATTCTATTTATCCAAGTAATACTCAATTCAAGCCCTACATTGAATAATCGATCTTGTTGAGTACTTCCAAATTGGTTTTGTCGATCTAAACGGTTTATTTTTTCTAAACTATCAAGTTGAATAATTGCATCTTCGAGAATACTCCCCGAATTCCTTTCGCCTTCTTTGTTTCGTTGAATTAGTTTTTTACCTCCTTCTTTGGTTTCTGTCAAACCAATAATGTGCAACAATTCATTGTAAAAACTTTTGTCAAGACTGTTGCTGTCGTTGGTGAATGGAAGTTTTAAAAGATGCTCTGCTGAAAGAAGTTTAAATAATGCAATGAGTTTGTTGTCATCCGCCTTGTCTACGTTACGAAGTGGCTTTTGATAATCC
>CAZMFZ010000210.1:0-2243 GCA_964565665.1 uncultured Bifidobacteriaceae bacterium
GGCGACTATTGGTATATCAATTGCGCTTGCATACAATCAAACCCTTTAATAAAAAAAACTTTTATTAACAACCCCAATGAAACTGTGGGGATTGGCATAGCCACACCTACTGAAAAATTAGAAGTAGTAGGTAAAATAAAAACTACCAATTTGCAAATTACGGGTGGGCCTCTCGTTGCTGGAAGAATATTATCTTCTGATGCCCTTGGAAATGCCTCTTGGCTAACACTACCACAGATTACCAATTCATGGTTGAGAGATGCAAACAATGTTTTGTATTACGATACCAAAGCTTATATAGGATTAAAAAGACCTACATCGGGAACGCATGCCAATTACCAATTTGCTGTAGACGGAAAGTTGGTGGCCAAAAGTATTTACGTAGTGCCAACCAACGACCCCGCTTGGGCTGATGATGTGTTTGAGGCTGACTATAAACTACCGAGCCTAGGAGAAACCGAAGCCTATGTGCAAAAACACGGATGCTTGCCTGGCATACCAACGGCAGCGGAAGTAAAAGATAAAGGGATTGACATAGGCACTATGGACGCCAAATTACTCAGAAAACTTGAAGAGCTGTATCTTCATGTGATAAGGCTCGAAAAAGAGAATATAGAATTGAAAAAGTATTTAAATAAACTTAAAAATTAAGATTATGTGCAAACAAAATACTGTACCTGTAGCACACCAAAAGAGGCGTGCGAAGGTGCGAATAAGCAATATCGGTTGATTAAAGAATAAGTTTAAAACATTATGAAAAACAAAATTGAAGCACAATTCATCTGCAGATATATATATATTATCATAGCATTAGTATTGTTTACCAATACCGAGTTAGTTGCCCGCAAAGTTTACTATGGTATCCATGGTGGGTATAGGGGTTTTACCCAATATGGTGCCCTGAATACACCAGGCTTTAGTATTTATTTGGGTGATACCATCAGGTTTTTTAATGAATACCCTACCAATTATACCCCCGCTGGTGAAAACTTTCATACAATTACAACCTCTATTTTGCCCCCAGGGGCATCTATTTTGGATGTAGACTTTGATAGCAGAGACGAATATCTGTATTTTGACTATGCACCCAATGTGCTGGGATATTACGGTTTTTTTTGTTTAATACATACCAATACTTTAAGTGGCCATCAAATGGCAGTGGGAGTTTACGTTAAAGAACGCCCATCCAGCATTTGTGGGGTTACATTTTTAATTAATGGCAAGCCATGCGAGGGAATAGGATTGTGCAATTCCTGTGTGGGCATAGCGGTTAATTGTGAGTGTGTTATCTCGACCTCGGGTATGAGTACGATAATAGGATGTGCTAATGGGCTGGTTGAAAATACTAGCTGCTCAGGGATAAATAATTGCACCAGTTGCTTAGGCATCGCTAAAAATTGTGCTTGTGTGGCTAATAACTACAGCACTACTTCTGTAAACTTTACCCCGTTGAGCGAGGATGACAGTCAGTTGTACCCAAACCCTGCAACAGAATTTATTACGGTACCATTGAGAAAATCACTCAAATACAACTTATATGTATACGATGCAAATGGGATCGAAATCAATAAGTTTCGTATAGAAAATGAACATAGTATTACTATTGATACAAGGTGGTGGCAAAAAGGAATGTACCAAATTATGTTGAAATACTGTACCTGTAGCACACCAAAAGAGGCGTGCGAAGGGGCGAATAAAATATATAAATTAGTAAAGGAATGATAGCCAGAATATTCATTTGCATTATTTTTTGTATCAATGGTTTAAAAGTACAAGGTCAAAGCATAAGAAAATCCCACTATGAAATGTCGGAATCTGAAAGGGTAGAATATGTACGTGTCATGAACAAGTTAAATTCACTGGCTATATCTTCATCTGGAAGTGCTATTGAAAAAGGCTTTTTAGAAACACATCAATCCCATGACTATGCACAACATCGAAATAATGACTTTTTGCCTTGGCACAGAATATTCCTACATTATTTTGAAAAAGAAGTACAGAAGGAGAATAAGCACCTAAATCTTTCTTATTTTGGCTTTGCTAACCAAACTGCTTACACAAATGATATTATTTTTCTAGATGCGCAAGCAGTTAATAAAGGATTATTAGGACAACAAAGCACGTGGTCATTTCGGAGAAATTTTAATCTATTTGATGTAGATAGAAGGCGAAATTATCCCATTGAAAGCATAAGTAGTTACACAAATGAAATTTCTGCATTACTCGCTATAAATGATTATGAT
>CAZMFZ010000211.1:0-2145 GCA_964565665.1 uncultured Bifidobacteriaceae bacterium
AGTATTTGTTCGCCACTTTTTATTTTTAAGTAGAATTTCTTGGTTAGATTTTGAGGAATATTAATGTCAAAAATGTAATTTGGGTCGTTGTGAATACGGTGATGAAATGGCATATATTCCCCCGTACTTATGGAGTCAATTTTCCCCTCAAAAGAAATTGAATAAAAATCCACTTGGTCTAAGATTGGGTATTCTAAATTTAAAAGTAGATTACTGAATTTAGTTTTATTTTCGATTTCAATTTTTATCCAAAATGATGAAGTGGTTACTCCCAAATTTGGTACCTCTTGTGTATATGTTTTAAAGGCATTGAGCGATACAACATCTTTAATTTTCAGCTTATTAGTGTTGTCTTCTAAAATTTCAATATATTTACTTACTACCATATTATCATTTGGGTTAGTATAAATAATAGTAGTGGCATATATTTTCTGCAAACAGAAAAAGCATGTAATCAATCCAATTCCTAATAGTTTCATTTGATATGATAAATATGTGGATTAATCCCAAATCTTAGGAATGTAAAGACTATACGATACTTTCAAAATTCCTTTGCTTCCAATTTCGATAGTTGTTTGTTGTGGTTTATTTCTTAAATCAATTATTCGCTCTCTATCGATTGGCTGGGCATAATTTAAAGTATCAATGTCGTCAATTATAATGGCGGTTGCTAATAAATCTAATTTGGGGTAATAAAAAGTGCCTTGGTTTCCCAAAGATTTAATAATTACAAAACCCTGATTTCTGAAAATATTAAAAAAAGTTCTATCAGCACAAATTATAAACAAGGTGCATAATTTGAGCTGCTCAGCAATAGCTACTCCTGCCCTTGTTAATAAAAAACTCACACCCATCCCAGCTACTTCTCTTGAGTTCCATAAACCACACAATTCGCCAGACCCTTTCACACCATGCTCTCTTACCATGGAATGAATGTTAGCATCCATGTGTCCTACAGCATCTTCAATGGGCAATGGTTGCGTGCCGCCAACTACATGTATTCTTGCTCCGCCTACTATTTTGCCAGTAGATAAATCTTCTGCTATAATTACAAATGAATTAGGGTTTGAAAACCAAGCAGTGTTAGCAGAAGTGATTTTTGTGATGTTGAATATCTGCAAAACTTCTGTATGACCATTCATAAATAGCTGACAAGTATTTGGCTCATCTATTGCTCTGAACACGCGTATGCTCAAATCAAGTAATAATTTATTCTCTACCAAAGCTCAATACATCTTTTATAGGCCTTCTTAATGATCTCACACTCGGTTGCTTTGCCACGCTCAATCTAAAAAGGAAAATTTCTCCATGGTTTTCATTTATCGGAAAAATTTTCAAAAATCGATTTCTGAGTTGTTGTAATTCAGCACACATTTCTTTAGCCATGCCAACACCATTTCCATGATTTAATCTTGTGAATAAAAATATTGGTGCTAGCATAGGATGCATTGAAACATTATTCTTATTAGCCAAGAGCCAAGCTTTTTGCATGGCTCTGCCACCATTTATGTAGTTTGTATTATTGTACTCTGGCATAGTAATGAAGCCAATTGCCGAAGCAGATGCTATGGCTTTTCTAGACATTTTTTCAAACGCTTTTCCACCTTTCCATTCATTAAGATATTTAATTACATTTGGATCTTTGGCAATATTTAAGCCTGTAAGCTCTGATGGTGTCAAATCGAATGTAGCAACATCTAGACCATCATTTGTAGATTCTACTTCTTCTTTATTCCACCTTATCTCTTTTGAGAAAAAATCATAATGCCCGAAAGGATGTAAAAACCTTAGCCTATCGGCAGCCCCAATTATCGATGCTAATTCTTCAAGTGCTGTATCGTCTTTAGCAATCCAAAGTTTTGCTCCTGGTACCGTATTCACTATTGACTGTAATTCTTCATAAGTTGAATTGTTGATTTTTATTCTTTCTCCATTATTTCTATTAGTAAGTCTCAATTCGATAGTATCAACCAAATCATCAGCAGTGGGTATTTGAATAGGGCTTGTATTTTTCGATTTATTTGAAAATCGAAAGGCTGAAATCAGAAGTTTTTCATTCAGTAGAGGGAAAAGTGTAGGTATGAGTTCTAAATTAAAACTATGCGTTTTGATAGCTAAATTTTCAATAGCGGCTCCAAATGATAC
>CAZMFZ010000212.1:0-2091 GCA_964565665.1 uncultured Bifidobacteriaceae bacterium
TTAAATTCCAAGAGGTATTTTTGTTAATTTTAAACTTTAGTCGGTTGACAGTAATCATAAATCAAATTTATATTTCTGGACATTGGAATTAATTTATATTTAACTCCATAATGATTCAATTTGTCTATTAAAGTTATAATTTCACTACATCTTTTATCTGAAAATAATATTGTAATATCAAAATAGCGTTTATCAAGTTTTTCTGAAAGGTATAAAACATGTTTTAATGATCCTCCACTAGTGGATTCAATACCATAGATTATCTTAATTTTATTCATCTACAAACTGCCATCCCAAATTTACATTTTAAAACAATTTTCTCAAAAATTTTGATTAGCTCTAGCTTTTAGCACTTGAGTTTGTGATTTACGTTAAAATAAACTGTTTGAGTTGATACAAAATCTTGCAATCATTCAAAAAAGAGTCCGAGATTTTGTCACTCATGCGCACTTATTATCATAAAGCCTGCAAATCAACGATTTGCAGGCTTTTTTGATAATCCAAAGCAAGGTGATTTTTACACCTACAAAATATTATTCCGTAATTATCATTTATCATACACCAAGGAAAGGAGAATTGTGGCTTGAATTGAAAGGAAATAGGGTGTTGATTGCTGGCAAAGCCAAATTGTATATGAAAGGAATAATTTCGAATATTAATTCTTGATAGCTTCACACCTTATCATCAATTTCTCACAATAAAATTCATATATGCAAAAGATAAAGTTGTCAAATGAATTCACTTTCAAGACCGTTTTGTAGCAACTGTTATTAAATTCCAATTAAAAAACACCATTAGAGCTATTTTTAAGCCTTGGATTTTTAATTTTGAAACTGCTTTGGGCAAATTTCTGTTCTCAACAAACCAAGCCAAATCTTCCTAATGAAATATACAATTGCAACGAAACTGCTCGTTCTTTACAGCCTTTTTCTAATTTTTGGCTGCCATAAAAAAGATGAAAATTCCAAACCTGCGGTTCCGTCACCTATAATTATAGATGTAATTATAGCCAAAAAACAAAGTTTCAGCCGCGAAATAGAAGCCATTGGCAGCATTGTTGCCAAAGAATTTGTAGAGTTGCATCCTGAAATTAGTGGCAGACTCACCTATCTGAATGTACCCGAAGGTAATACCGTAACACAAGGAACAGTAATAGCCAAAATAAACAGTGCCGATTTGCAAGCACAACTTTTTAGGTCAAAATCGCAATTGGCTTTGGCTCAGAAAACGGAAGAGCGAACTGCAATACTGCTATCTATCAATGGTGTGAATCAATCAGACTATGATATTGCGGTAAATCAAGTCAATACTTTAAAAGGCGACATTGCCTATACAGAAGCCATGATTGACAAAACCATCATTAAAGCCCCATTTTCAGGCACGATTGGTTTGAGGCAAGTAAGCCCTGGAGCATATCTGACTCCGGTAAGCATTATTAGCACATTGCAGCAAACTGATGTATTAAAGGTAGATTTTACTGTGCCTGAAGAATATGGAAACCTTTTACAAAAAGGGAAATTTGTAGAAGTAAAGTTGGATAAAGCTGGTAAAGAAAACGAAGAACAGCGACAAAAAGCCAAAATCATTGCTATAGAACCACAGGTGAGTGCTACCACTAGAAACTTAAGCGTTAGGGCAATTCTTCAAAATGCAAAAGCTAATCCTGGTTCTTTTGTGAAGGTGTATTTGAATGCTGGAAATGACAAAAAAAGTATCGTTGTACCTTCCAATGCCATTATTCCCGAGGATAAGAACAAAACGATTGTGGTAGTAAAAAACAGCAAAGCCACATTTATAAAAGCCGAAACAGGCCAACGGCAAGCCGGTGGAGTAGAAATATTGAATGGCCTCAAGGAAGGCGATTCTGTGGTGGTAACTGGCGTTCTATTTTTGCGACCTGATGCAGATGTGAAAGTGAAAAGCGTGAAAAATATTGAAGATCTAATTCGCTAGACATTATGAATATTTCAGAATTATCTATCAACCGCCCGGTGCTAGCCACGGTTTTCAATATTGTCATCATTCTTTTTGGTATTGTGGGGTATACCTTTTTGGCAGTACGCGATTACCCAGCTATCGATCCGCCTGTGG
>CAZMFZ010000213.1:0-2054 GCA_964565665.1 uncultured Bifidobacteriaceae bacterium
TAAAATTACCTATTCGTATTAACTCATCGGCTTTTTATACTTTCAAACTCAAAAATAATGTTGATTTAGTGCCTGAAATATTTTATTCATATCAAACAAGACATTTGTTAAATATAGGGCTGAAATTGACTTATATATTAGTTGCTGAAAACCCTACAAATATATGGAACAATACTTTCGTAAATGTAATTAGCAGAACAGCTCTTTTACAATATACAGGAATTGGAATAGAATTAAACTTCCCTTCATTTTTCATGGGAAGCTACTACGATTTCAATATTTCACCCTCTTCCAATACATTTTTGGCGAGTGGTGCTTATGAATTAGCAATTGGATACCGAAAAAGCATCGGCAAAAGAAAACAGTTCAAAGATATTCCAGAGCTAATGAATGCAGACAAAGCACCCACACAATCTAAATCAAAGGGTAGAAAATCTAACAGAAATTTCAAGCAAAAAGAAAAATTTATAAAACCAAAGAATGACTGATGAAGCGTACAATCTTTTTGGTGGTTTTGCTTTTGGGGATGCATCTAATTTCCACTGCTCAAGATTTAGCCCAAATAGGGAAGGATAAAAAACCAATTAGAATCAATGGTACACTTTCTGCTACTCAAATATTTGCCCAATCAATTGGCATACCTAACAGGCGTCCTCCTTATAATTATTTTTTAAGTGGCAATGTAAATATTGGTATTTATGGTTGGTCTATTCCTCTCTCTTATACTTTTTCAAACCAACAATCACAATTTCAGCAGCCTTTCAATCAGTTTGGAGCAACCCCTTATTACAAATGGGTAAAAATATTTGCAGGCTACAGCTCAATGACTTTTTCAAATTACACAATGAATAATCATGTTTTTCTTGGTGGAGGAATTCAACTTACACCTGGCATTTTTAGGTTTTCCGCTATGTATGGTCGTTTAAATCGTGCCATTAAAGAAGATACTTCATCTTCTATATTGCCATTTTATGAAAGGATGGGTATGGCTTTTAAGATTGGAATAGGCAAAGAAAAAAATAGCTTTGATGTAGTTTTTCTTAGGGCGCAAGATAATATTTCATCTATTCCTCAGCCCTTAAAGCAATTAATATTGCCAGAGGAAAATGTTATCATTTCATTTTTAGGGAGCAAATCTATCACAAAATGGGTTACACTTTCTGGGGAATATGCCACCAGTGGTTATACAAACGATATAAGATCAAATGCAACAGATCAAATTAATAAGCAAATAGGCAAGCAACTTCCAAGTTTGGTAAATCGTAGCTCAACATCCATAAGCAATGCCTACAATATTAAACTACAATATGCAAAAGATGGATTTACTTTAGGTGCAGGCTATGAGCGAATAGACCCTGAATATAAAACAATGGGAGCTTACTTTTTTAATAGTGATTTTGAAAACATTACTGCCAATGCTGGTAAAACATTTCTGAAAGGCAAATTGAATCTAAATGGGTCTGTTGGGAGCCAACACACCAATTTGAAGGGTGATAAAGTTTCAGGAATGAGTCGTAATATTTACTCCATTAATCTCTCTTATTCGCCAAGTTCAATACTTAACTTCAATAGTTCGTATTCAAATTTTCAATCTGTTTCACGAGTCAGAAATCAATTTGATAATGTTACTACCAATACCCCACAAGATACTTTGCGGCTCAATAGCTTAGATTTTGTACAGATTACGCAAAGTGCCAATGCAGGTTTAAATTATACCCTTGGCAATACTTCAAGTAGAACATACAAAAATTCCTTGAGAGCAAATATTACCTATCAAGATGTGGGTAATGTAGGAGCAAACAACCAAAGGGTAAGTGCTGGGACAAAGTTTTATAATTCTGTGGTGTCATTCAATCGTAGTATCATACCTACAAATCTATCTTATTCCGTTTCTATTAATAGCAATATCAATCAGACGGGGAGCGTAAGTACATTTTTAATTGGCCCAACAGCTAATATATCAAAGTCTTTCTTTAAAAAAGTATTGAAAACAAGTGGTTCTATTTCTTGGATCAATTCCTACCTTCAAAAATACAAAATAAATGACATAATTA
>CAZMFZ010000214.1:0-2026 GCA_964565665.1 uncultured Bifidobacteriaceae bacterium
TTTCCCAAAAATCATCAATTTTGTGGAGATGAAAATTAGTAGCCCAGCCAGATTATCAATTCATTTATTTATAAGGTCAATTGCCTTTGCATTTTTACTTGCTGCCGGCTGCCATGCACAGAGCGATTCGGTAGCGGGATTTTCCGATAAAAGCGAGATTTTATTTTCAGGCAAGGCAAATCGTATCGAGACCTGGAAAGACATTAAAACCGAGCTCAAAAAGTATAAGTCAAGCAACGAAGCCACTACTATTGCGTTGAAGGCCAGCCATTGGAAATTTTACAATGCCAAGGGCGAAACCATTATTGATAGCATATCACAATTCATTGCAGTTAAAGAATTGGGGATAAAAATACAAGCAAACTACAATTGGGGGCTGATAGGTAACGATGCCAAATTGATTGCAAAGCCGCAATATTCCGAAATCAAAATGCAAGATGGCGTGGTGCTTGTGAAAAATCAGAACTTAATTTCAATCAAAAACGAACAGGAGCAAACGGTAAAAGAGCTTCGGTTGGGGTATTTTAAATTTCTTTCGAGGCGATTTGCGGTATATGCTTCAAATAAAAAATTTGGCATTATCAATGCCGAAAATTATCAATTCATATCAAAACCTATTTATGATGAAATTTCCCTTTTCAACGACACTATTTTTCTAGTGAAATCGGGAGATAAATATGGGTTGGTCGATTATACCGACCAGATATTGATACCAGTCGAGTATTCATCTATCGAAAAAGATACTTTAAATTTTATCAGATTGAAAAGAGAAAGAGGTGCAATTGGCAATTCAAAAACTACGGTAGGCATTTGCAACTACCAAGGTAGGATTCTAGTGCCACTTATTTATACCGGAATTGGAAATTACACTAGCGGTTTATTTCCAGCAAAAAACGAGAAATATTGGGGGTATTTGAATGCAGAAGGCGAACAAGCAATTCCTTTTTTTTACGACACCTATCGCAAATTTGCATCGGGCGTGGCTGCGGTAAGGAAGAATGGCTTAGTTGGTATAATTGATACCAAGGGCAACTGGGTGGCCTACCCAGAATATGAAACGGTACAATATGTGAACGACAGCGTATGGATATGGCGTAGGGGCTATGTAAGCGGATTTTATTCTACCACAGAAAAAAAAGGAATTCCATTTATGTATGATGGGCTGGAATTGATTAATTCAAATTTTGTGCGTTTCAGCCAAAGCGGCAAATACGGCCTATTATCACCACAAAGGAAAATAATTTTAAAAGCCGAATGGGATAAAATAGAGGTGTATGAAGATGAAAAAATAGTGATTGCAATGCGAAACGATTACTACTCCATTTTCTATTTGAATGGGAATTTGAAGGTCTATATGAATTACCCATTTGCCAGATTCCACTCGTATAAAGATGGCATGGCACTGGTGGCACACAAGGGGAAATATGGATTTATAAATCGTGATGGGTTGCTATTGGTATCGACTCAGTATGATGAGGCTCGCCCTTTTTCCAATGGATTAGCAGCCATTAGAATTGGTACTATTTGGGGGTATATAGATAAGAATGAGCGCTTTATAGCCAATCCGTATTACGATGAGTCAAAAGATTTTGACGAAAAAGCGGCCATAGTAATTAAAAGCGGGAAATATGGATTGATAAATAAGCAAGGCAAAGAAACCGTAAAGCCGCAATGTGAAGCAATTGTTTTGTTAAAATCAGGCAATTATTTATTGAAAAAAGAAGGCCGATATGGCATTGCCAATGCAAAAGGTGAAGAGAGTATAAACCCGATTTACAAAGATATTTTGGAGCTGAAACCAGGAATTTTCAGAGTGAGACTGTATGGAAAATATGCCTTGGTAGATATGAATCACAAAATACTGACCAAAACGGAATACGACAACATAGAATATAGTGAGGCAACTCGGGCATATATTTATACTACTAAATTTGAATGGAAGCCACTGAATCAGTAAATGATGATGCAATTTTTATGCACAGGGCTTTGCAATTGGCGGCATTGGGTTTGGGCAATGTGAGTCCCA
>CAZMFZ010000215.1:0-1923 GCA_964565665.1 uncultured Bifidobacteriaceae bacterium
ATATATAAATTTACTCACCCCCATAATCGAAGATTATTCGCACAATTTTTATAGAAAATATTATTTCAAAATTGGGATATTAATATTTTTATCCCATCTCATTATCACACATTGCACTTTGCTTTTCCTTGTGTACTTTTGAAAAAGTATGCAAATTCACCAAGGATTAGTTGAATTAAAATCAGCTTTACAGACCATTGTTACTATCGGAGCATTCGATGGAGTGCATTTGGCACATAGAAAAATATTAAATCTGGTACATGATGAAGCGGAGGGTACAGGGCTTGAAAGTGCTGTGATTAGTTTTTGGCCTCACCCTCGCACAGTATTATCACAACATGGCGAAAAGCTCGAATTACTTTCTACTATTGATGAGAAACTTGAATTGATTGCCAGCACAGGAATTCATCACTTATATATTATCTCATTCACGGTAGAATTTTCCAATTGGACAGCTCAATATTTTGTTGAAGAAATACTAATTAAAAGGCTGAAAACCAACAAGTTGATACTGGGTTATGATCATCATTTTGGCAATAATAGAGAAGGGAATCTTGCCTATTTATTATTCCATAAAAAAAAATTCAGATTTAAAGTTGAAGCTATTGAAGAGCAGATTATAAAAGATTCTAAAGTCAGCTCTACAGAAATTAGAAACGCACTAAAACTTGGAAATGTTGAAATAGCCAATCAATTGTTGGGCTATGCGTATCAATTTTCAGGTAAAGTAGTGAAAGGTAATCAATTGGGGAGAACAATCGGATTTCCCACGGCAAATATCAAAATTGAGGAAGATTACAAACTGATTCCTGCCAACGGGGTATATGCTGTTCACACCACATTAAAAGAAAAAAAATATAAGGGAGTGATGAATATTGGCATCAGACCCACATTAGATGGATTAGAAAGGCGAATCGAAGTGAATATTTTTGATTTTGATCAAGATATTTATGGTGAAACTATAAAAACAGAAGTTTACTATCGAATTAGAGAAGAAAGAAAATTTGATTCGCTAATACTTCTTAAAGACCAAATCGGTAAAGACAGAGAAATAGCTTTACAATTCTTTTCAAACCTTAAACTTACGAGTAAATTAATAAATGGAAATTAAAGAATTGAAACCGAGAAAGGTTCTAAACAAAGCCTTTTTAAAAGTAAAGCCAAATAGGGCTGAAATTGAACGTTTCAAGACAAATCTTATTCAATTGCTCGACCGAACAAACGACACAGAATCGGAAGAGTTTCATAAAAATCTTGTCATTGATTTTTTAAAGAAAACCTATTACGACCCACACCATTTTATAAATACCAAAGGGCGAAACGACCTTGTAATTCATAACGGAAATAATGCAACTAGTTCTGTTGGTGTAATTATCGAAGCTAAAAAGCCCACCAACAAATCTGAGATGATAACCACAAAAAAACTGAATGCTAAAGCGTTTCAGGAATTAGTGTTATACTATTTAAGAGAAAGAATAACTCATAAAAATATTGAAGTAAAATATCTCATAGCGACCAATATAAACGAATGGTTCATTTTTGATAGTATTCTTTTTGATAGGCTTTTTGCTCAAAACAAAAGCTTAGTAAAACAATTCAACGACTTTGAAAACGGACGTTTGGCAGATACCAAAACAGATTTTTTCTACAGGCAAATTGCAGAACCTTTTATAGCGGAAATTACCACGGAAATTGAATTTACGTATTTCAATATACAAGATTATCAACAGCCGCTTCGAAATGATGACAAAGCAGATGATTACCAACTCATTGCATTGTTCAAATTGCTTTCTGCTGAGCATCTTTTGAAACTTCCTTTCACCAACGACAGCAACAGCCTTGATAAAAAATTTTACAGCGAGTTGCTGCACATTATTGGCCTAACAGAAACCAAAGAAGGAGGTAAAAAACTAATTCAACGAA
>CAZMFZ010000216.1:0-1903 GCA_964565665.1 uncultured Bifidobacteriaceae bacterium
GCAGTAGGGCAGGTTTGCAAGTTGTAGGTTTCGGCATTTAGGGTGAGAGTTCCACTAGTATTGGGAGCTTTTAATTTGAGTATTTTAGAGTTTTGAGTATTGTTTTGTATTAGTGTTAAAGGATTTACTGTCCAATTCACTGTTTGGCCCTGTGTGTTCAGTTGGTAATCATTTATTGAACCTGCATTTACCACTAAAGGGCCAGCAATATTATCAATCACTGGGCCTTGCACTATACCGCTTATTGCAACAGTTGAACTGACAATGGCAGTATTAAAATAGGAACTGTGTAGATATGAATTACTGTTACAAGCAGCCCTTGCACTACCAGCAGAGGGAGAATTTTCTGTAATATTACAGAAGTTTGCTCCATCCCAAAAAGTCCAATTATAACCCATGTCTAGTTCTGCCCTAATTGTAAAATTGTCTTGAGGAATATAAGAAAAAGTGTTAGAACTGGTAGTGGTAAAATAGGCATTATTCACATAAATATGGTATCGTGGATTCCAATCAACTTTCACAACCCCAAATAAAGAATGATGAGGATAAATTGTAGTAAAAGCTTGCATAGGTCCAGCTTTATAAAATCCAGGTCCTGGTATCTCACTGTAATTTTTATAGTTTTTATAAAAATAAGATGCTTGCGAATCAAATGAATTATTCACAGCAAGTGAAAAGTTTAATGGCGACCCAGCACAAATAGGAGGCGTGGCACAGTTCTGGCAAGCAACCGATACTGAAGTTCCAGGCATTATTTAGGCAAAACTCTCAACAGACAAAATAAAGGTCAAAAGTAAAGGCAAGTAAATTTTTTTCATTGGGTATATAGTTGGTACTTTTAAAAACTCAATTCAGATAGTGTATATTAATTTGCGACAAGTATAGCAATTCATTTTTAATTCACAAATTTTTTATGTATTTATTTATATTACCTTTATGTTAACAACTCAAATTAAATTATTCTTTATCATTTCCTAAAGTAAATATTGCACTAATCTAACAATAGTAAATTATTATAGTACCCAAAGCCACTCCAATTACATTGTGAATTCTGAGCCGTTTTCACGAGTCCTAGCAAAGGCTGGATCGTTGGCAATCCTTTCTGCTCTAATTTAGCTTTTCTCTTTTATAAGGTGGCCATCTTGGGTTTTATTGAAGGTCATTCTGCCATAGTCCCTTTAAATTTTACAATTCCTAACTGTTTTGGCATTTTATTAAATATTTAAGTTGAAAATGGATGAAATACAAAGTATAACACACTGAAATACAAGTATTTACGTGTTGTTTGTTCGCATTTCATACAACTTTACGACTTAGAAAAATTAGTTTATCAAATTCACACCAAAACAGTAAAAGATGCAAGAAATCATCTTAAAACGACTAGTCATTTATCCAAAAGATATTGTGAGAATGACAGACAAAGAACAAAGGTCTGGCCCCCAGTTTTTGCAAAACATCAAAACCAAATTGGGCAAAACGAAAGCCGATTTAGTTTCTATCGATGAGTTTTGCCAAGTCACGGTCTTCAAACTTGTAAAAGTAGCTCCGTTTCTAGTAGGGTAATAGCAAAGCCATATCAAAGACGAATGAAAGCCCTATCAAAAAGTATCTATTAACCGTAATTGTGGATTAAAGTGGCTTATTACGGCAGGTCATGAGTTGCTTGAAATGGATTAGAAAAGCTACAGTCAGAGATTTGACCGTTATAAACGGCCTATATTCATTCCTATCACCTCAACTTCTCTGGCATAAGAATAATAAGCACTTTTTAAATTGTTGTACCTATGTTGTACCACATAAAAAATAAAGCCTGTAAGTCATTGATTTACAGGCTTTTTTGTTGTTTTGTTGTAGTCCTAAGGGGAATTGAACCCCTGTTTCCTCCGTGAAAGGGAGATGTCCT
>CAZMFZ010000217.1:0-1850 GCA_964565665.1 uncultured Bifidobacteriaceae bacterium
ACATCAAGCTCAAGCCTGAAAGTACGATTGTTGCCTGCATTGTCTTTAAATGCAAAAGATTGGCCAATGGGCAAATTGAACGCTACTTGTGGAGATGCAAATACATCTACAAGTTTTTCATTTTGATGTGGAGTAGATTCTGCAATTATTTTAACCCCTGCCAAAGGATTGTTATCATATAATTCGCATTTTGTACCTACCTCAAATTCAAAATCACAATGACCTTTTACCAAACCATTCAAGATATTATAATTTCCACCAGCATTGCCTTTAAGCCAAGTTGGGTTTGGCAATTTTGCCTGTAGGAGTGCGGCAGCCGAAAATTGTAGTATCTCAAAAGAACCCTTTACAGCAACTAAATCCACTTTTATTCCTATCTTACCTTGTAAATAGGCGTATGCCTGACCCTGTGCATACCAACCATTAATGCCTAATGGACTACCGTTACTACCATTACATCGAATTGCAGTTCCATAATTTTTTAGCATGGCATCGAAGCCTAAACCAGCATTGAACGAGGCGTAAAAAGCGAGAAAAGACAAATCGCCAGTTGAAAAAGTGGCAGAAGAGCCAAATACAAATCCTTCCCCCCTTTTACCTGAAAGATCGTCTGCCATTCCATAAACATCTCGTCCAATAATGGCACTAATATCGAAATCGGGCCTCGGGATCTCAGGTATTTCTGTTCCCATACAGAAATAGGAATTAATTTTGAAAAGCCCCACAATTTGCAAACCTATTCGTTTGTCTTTTTCGGGTCTTCCAATATATACATACCATGTATCTTTAGAGAAATATAGTACAACTTCGCCAGCCTTATTATTTGGGCCCGTCCCTTTTACTACTTCTGCTACATTTATAAATGCTTGTAAATTTCCATATAGCGTAGCATTAGAAAAATCGTAAACAATGTACATGCTCGCACTTACCATAGATGCCCCACCAGTAGCGGCACTTATTACTGCTGGTTTCATAAAATAGGCATTGCCTAGAAAACTCACTTGCTTCACTCCTCCGCTATTATTGAAGGAAATTTCAAATGTGGCATCGCCATTAAGTGCATCGGGCGTAGGATGTGTGCCTACCACTACACTAGCTTTTATGCCCATGTATACATTCTCATCAGGAATATAAGATATACCAGAAGCTGAAGCACCTACCTTTTGCTCTGCTATTTGTGTAGCAGTAGTAGGGTCGAATGCAGGCAGCCCGGAGGCTTGTTGCTTCATATGGCTATAAATACCGCCCCCAAATCCATAAATAGCAAATCCTGTAAATACAGGCAGACCACTAGGTACAACCATTAAAGCGTCTACATAATAATACCTAAAATTACGAACCGTCCCAAACTGACATGAGGCTGCAACCGTAAATTTCTCTAACATTTCAAAATCAACATCTCCTCGAAATCCATTGCCATACACAACATCTTCTTTATATACTTTCAATAAGCCTTTAATAGAAAAAGCCCCTCCTTTTATATCTATTTCCAAATTATTAATGTCTAAATCTTTAAATTTGAACGAGGTGTTAAGACCGTCAATTTTTAGTTCAGACCAAATTGTAAATCCGCTTTCTGCTGCAAACCCACCGCCTCCTGTCCCTACCAAGTTTACCCTCAAATCAGCATTCAGCCCTGCATCTAAATTTGGCAATTTTAATCCCAATTCTTTTAGATTAATGGGGAAGTTTGCCATTTTTTGGCTTGCTACATCTGATGAAATTTCAAATGCTTTTACCCGTAAAACGGGTGTTTCTCGTTGTATTTCCAATTCTTCAAAACTCAAATCTGCCAAACTAACATTCGAACCTTTGCTTAACGACACAGAAACACTACCATTGAGTGTGGC
>CAZMFZ010000218.1:0-401 GCA_964565665.1 uncultured Bifidobacteriaceae bacterium
GTTTGGGTAGCACTTCATCATACAGAAAATCAACCGTATCTAGCAATTTCATCCTGTCAAATTTCAATTGGTTTTCGCCAGAAAGGTAAGGTCTGCAGCCGTGAAGGGTTTGTGTACACGAACTCAAATCCATGACTATTGCTATAGTGCCTTTATTTGTACAATGCCAAAGCCTGGTAATAGTCTCATTTACAGTATATTGATAAGCTGACTGGTAGCCTTTTGATAAAAATGCCTGCCCGCAGCAAGTGCCATTTAATTCAATGGGAACAATCAGGTTGATTCCTGATTTTTTAGCCACATCTAAAAATGATTCTTGAAGTGATTTTTTACCAACTTTTGAGCCGCCCATCATTCGAGAAATGCAAGCAGAGAAATAGACGAAACTAGGCTGGTTACTA
>CAZMFZ010000218.1:411-1828 GCA_964565665.1 uncultured Bifidobacteriaceae bacterium
ATTGTTAAATTGTACATTGCATTTTTCCCAAAGAGTTTGTTAATTAATTCGCCCAATTTCAAAGCAAAATTGACAATAAATTCGGCTGATTTGAAATTTCTGGCAATCATCAAAGCCAAATTATTTGCAAACCCAGAATGGCTTTCTCTCCTCAATCGCTTCACCAAATCACCTGTATTTATATCAACAGGGCAATCGGTAGCACAAAGCCCATCTACTGCACAGGTTTCCAAGCCACTATATTCATAATCAGCTAAAAGTTCATTGAGCTTTTTGCTTTTATTTGCTGCCTTCAGTGTTTGCATTTCCCTGCGAATCACAATTCTTCTGCGAGGTGAAAGTGTCAAATCTTTGCTGGGGCATTTGGGTTCGCAAGCTCCGCATTCTATACATTTATCTACTTCCTGTTCTACTACAGGCATTTTTTTTAAGTTTTTGATATGGGCTTTTTTGTCTCCGTTTATGATTACGCCCGGATTGAGTAAATTGAAAGGATCAACCAAGGTTTTCAAATCTCGCATAATTTCGTAGGCATCGCTTCCCCATTCAGTTTCTACAAACGGTGCCATATTTCTGCCAGTACCATGTTCGGCTTTTAATGTTCCATCGTATTTATTCACCACCAGATCTATCACCTCGTTCATAAATCGGTCGTAGCGATTTATCTCAGTTGGCTCATTGAACCTTTGAGTAATCACAAAGTGAATATTACCATCTTTGGCATGTCCAAAAATTATGGCATTGAAATACTCGAATTTTTTAAATAGCAATTGTAAATCTGCTATGGCATCCGCCAATTTTTCAACCGGAAATGCAATGTCCTCCAAAATCACTGTTGTACCCTGTGCACGAATTGCCCCAACAGACGGAAACATACCTTTGCGAACTTTCCAAAGTAGGGCTTGTTCCTTGTAATCGCTTGTAAATCTGATGGCATTAATGGTATTAATATCTAAGAACACAAAGCTCTCAGCTTTGGCATTTAGTGTTTCCAAATCATTCGATTGATATTCAATCAATAAAGCCGCTGCCAATTCAGGAAGCGATTTCAACTCATCAGGAACACCCTTAATATTTTCAATAGACCGAAGTGAAGCTCTGTCCATCAATTCGATGGCATCGGCACCTGAATTTTTTATGGGAATAATGGCATCGCAAGCTTGTGCAATGGTATTGAAGTATAAAAGTGCTGTAGTTTTGAAGCTGAATTCGGGAATGGTATTTAGTACGGCTTCGGAAATAAATGCCAGAGTGCCTTCACCACCTATCAGCAAGTGAGCAAAAATATCAAGCGAGTGCGTGTAATCAATAAAAGCATTAAGACTATACCCAACCGTATTTTTTGTCTTATACTTTTTCCGGATTTTGGATTGCAATACATTGTCTGTCAATATTTTATCTCGCAAACCTATTATTC
>CAZMFZ010000219.1:0-1715 GCA_964565665.1 uncultured Bifidobacteriaceae bacterium
AAAGCGAAGTACATACCATATCTACTTCGTCATTTGCTTCAGGTGTTTATATTGTGGAAATAAATTCGGCAGGCAATAAAAAAGTAGCTAGGTTGATGATATATTAATTCAAACATATTTTTTATCACAACAAATCGGATCAGGCAATGCCTGAACCGATTTGTTTATTTGTTATCGCCCACAGCTTTAGGAATTCTAATTTTTCGTGAAATATTAACAGCTTGTTAAGATTCCGATATTTGGTAAAATAAATTACTTAAAGGTTCGAGAGGAATGGCTATGGATCAGTTATCGGAGCTTTTGTAAGCTAAATTTCTCAATTTAGATTTTAAAATTCAGTTCGAAAGCACAGCAAATAGTAGCTGAAGAGAAATAAAAATAGATTCCCCAATTAGCCAAGCCTCATAAAAATTGGTATTTTTTGTTTTATTTGTAGCTTTTGAAATTGGTTTAATACTTTCACTAAATTCACGTCCTTTATCAAATTGCTCAAATGCGAAATATTTTACACTAGCATTAGAGAAATAAAAAAATAGCCTATCGTTTTTAAATTCATGTTTGTAATCAAACATTTCACTTGAATATTTAATGAGCGTGTCAAATTTGCATAAACCTCTTTCAAAACTAATAATTTGAAAAGTGGTATCATTTAACTGAATTATTTCACCCTTTTTCTGGCTTACTGCCTTAAAAGAAGGTGAATTTGGATCTATCTCAATGTGATATATATTTGCCTCAAATAATTGAGCTTGCGATTGAAAAGTGTAAAATACCAATACTATTAATATCCCTATTTTCATGTCAATATGTTTTGATCCATCCAAATTTATTATCTACTATTATCGATTTTTCTAAGGCTATATGTTGCAAGTAAGCAGCTGCAGCCGGTGAAAAGTTTTTGCTTTTCAGCCACACCAAGTGCCAATTAGAGATTATTGGCAATCCTTTCAAAGGTATTATTTGCAAATCGCCATTATTGAGTTCGTTTTTTATCCCAATCAGCGGCATTAAAGAGCAACCCAATCCTGCAATTATTGCCTGCTTTACGGCCTCATTCGAAGTCATTTCTATTTTTTTACCTATTCGAATTTGGTTTCGCTCAATAAATTTTTCCATTACCATGCGTGTGGCTGAGCCTTGTTCTCTGAAAATCAACGGTATTTCTTCTAATATAGTATGGTGATATTGTTCCATTACTATTTTTTGTTGAGTACTACATACCATATACAATTTATTTGGCATTAGTTCCAAACTTTCAAGTTGCATGTTTTCAGATAATACGGAAACCAACGAAAAATCTACCTCATTTTTTTCCAAACTCTCCATTACTTTCCCTCTATTGGTTACGTCCAGCACAAGTTCTATCCCTGTATGAAGCTGTAGGAAATCTGCTAAAAAATAAGGCATCACATATTTGCCTGTAGAAACTATTGATATTTTCAATCGCCCTGAAAGCTGCCCACGATATGCCAATGTTTTATAATTAATAGCATACACCTGATTTAGGATGTTTTCAGCTGCTATGGCAATTTCTTTTCCGAAATCTGTAACAAACAGTTTTCTACCCACCACTTCAGTAAGCGGTATATCAAATTGATCTTGAAAATTTTTTAGTTGGATAGATACCGCAGGTTGGGTGAGGTTTAACTCAACGGCCGCCTTAGTAATGCTTTCATTCTGTGATACTTTTAAAAATATCTGAAGTTGATTAAGAG
>CAZMFZ010000220.1:0-1607 GCA_964565665.1 uncultured Bifidobacteriaceae bacterium
TATTAATAATATTGCTAAAAGACTGTTGATTGTCGTTCGGTCCATCAGCGGCTTGCATATAATAAACCGTTATTAGAGATCCAAAAACAATGGTTTGAATAAATGCTCCCAATAACCCGAACAGGACCCAAACGGAAGGTAATCCGAAAGCCATTAGTCCCACCAAAACACCCGTCAATACTTCTCCCGCATACATATTGCCGAACAACCGAAGTGAGACAGATATGATTTTGGCAAATTCCCCAATAAAATCGAGGATTGCTAAAAGTATTGTAACAGAAATAAAAATTGGGGCAAGGGCGCCCTTTCTTGTGTCATCAAGAAGCTTGTCGAGGGGGACGAACTTCAAAAAATAGGCCTTGGGGCCAAAATCATTTAAAGTAATAAGATGGAATACAATAATAGTACCCAAGGCTAAAGCAAAAGCAGTATTGAAGTCTGAAGTGGCAGTGCGGAAAATATTTACCCCGTTCCAAGTTATGCTTCCCAAACCGGGCAATAGTCCCAGGTAGTTGGATAGACCCACAAAGATAAATATCGTGGCAATCAACGGGAAAATGCGACGCGCATGATAGTCACTACCGGTGACAGATTTGATTTGTTTTTTTAGGCCTTCATACACTAACTCAAAGGCCGATTGTAATTTGCTTGGAGAATCAACAGATATCCTTTTTCTCAAATAAAAAGCGCTGATTGCAATAAATAGAGTTATCAGCACTAAGGAAAGAGTAGAATTCTTTACCGGGAAAGATCCTATATAAAAAACTGTGTCCGAGTTAATTGGAACTATACCCCTCTTGAATTGAAAGTATGATGCAAAATCCATAAAGTTTATTGTGTCTTTACGTCTTCACTCTTTTGTGTTGTGTTTAAATTCTTCTGTGTTTCTCTAAATTCACGGTACATTCTAGTTACTTTTTTGTTCCGGTAAAAAACAATAATCCACGAAAGAACGAACGCAGAAACAAGCAGAATTATCTTCCATGTGGAACCTGAATCGAAGCGAGAGTCTAAGGCTTTACCCAAAAATAATGCAGAAAACGCTGGTATGCCGAAAATAAATATCCCAAAGAAACTTTCCCAAAAAAACCGGTCAGTTATAGCTTTAAATTTTGGGTCATTCATCTGATTCACAATTGTTATATTAGCATAATATCGAAAATAAACAAAAAGAGTCAGATCCTATGTAGAGATGGCTCTTTTTGGAAAAATTTATATTTAAAGTGAATTATTTCTTTTTGGTTTTGGTTGCTACAACTTTTGGCATTTTCTTTGCCATTGTTTTCCATTCCCCTTTCAGTTTATTGGCAACCATTTTGATCTCACTGGCATACTCTTTGTATTGCTTGTTGTATGTGCTGGCCATCGCGTCAACGGTTTTGTTGTACATAGGCTCAGTCATATCTTTGGCCATTTTTATTTTGCTCTTCACTTCTTTCTCCATTTTACCCATCAAATCTTTAACTTTCTTTTGGTTCTTCTTGCCGTCAGGTCCGAGCAAATAATATGCTCCTGCACTAATCGCCGCCACTCCCGCTGTCACCGCTCCGGCTACAGCCATCTTCTTGCCACTAGACATTCCTTTTTTTGCTGTTGCTGTTGTTGCT